>JBEARM010000041.1:0-11980 GCA_041163175.1 Pseudomonadota bacterium
TGTGGGGCGAGCAGGCTCCACCTGCGCCACCGGCATGAGGTCGATCTCGGCCTCTGGACGAACCCGTCGTTTGATCTCGATGCGCTCGGCCCGCTTTTCCGCAATGGAGGCTCCCAGTCGGCGATCTTGTCGGGCCTGAAACCATGCTCGAATGACCTGAGCACCGCGCTCAGTGCCCCGACCCAAGGACTCGAAGAATCCAATCCACGAAAAACGCAGGAAGAGGCTCAGGCTCACAAAGAAAGACACGAGCGTGACAAGGGTGAGGCCAGTCTGCCCCATGAGCCACTCGAGCGTACTTCCCAGAAAGCTGCCCACGGCCCCGCCGGGGATGTTCGCGAAGAAGCTATCACCCAGCCCAAGTCTCTGGGCCTCCAGGGCCGCACTGGAGGCGATGAGCAGCAGAAATCCCCAGAGCCGAGAGGGCACTCCCGAGGGGCTCGAGGACTGGGCTGCAAAGCGTTGGGCTGGATCGGACAAGGCCTGCTGACGGCGCAGGCCGGCTGCAAGGCGCCATGCATCCCAGGCCAGCACCAGCGACAGGAGCACAAGCCAGGCTGAGGACAGGCCCAGCATGAACACCAGGCCATCGGCCAGGGCAGCGCCGAATCGGCCAAGCCAATTCTCGGGTGCCATGCCCGCGGAGACCTGGAACCAGCCCTGGTCATTGGGCGAGAAGCTCAGCAGCGAGAGCGCCAGGACAGCGGCCACCGCAACCCAGACAATCCATACGAGGTCGGCCATCCAGGGTGGCACCCAGGCAGCCGCCGCCCTGTCTGCGGAACGGCGCGGCGTGGCCGAACGCGTTGGAGCAGACTTGGAAACAGCCGTGCGGCTGCGGGTTTTGTTCAGAGAAGGGGGCATGGGCGCGTGTCAAAGACCTCCGTTCTTATAATTGTCCCTTATTCCTCTCTCGGCGCTGACCAACCACCATGTCCCAACACCACCGACTCCTCATTCTGGGCTCCGGTCCAGCCGGATACACCGCAGCCATTTATGCAGCCCGCGCCAACCTCCAGCCCGTGCTCATTACGGGCATGGCGCAGGGCGGCCAACTGATGACCACCACTGATGTCGAAAACTGGCCCGCTGATGCCGATGGCGTTCAAGGCCCTGAACTCATGAGCCGGTTCCTGGCCCATGCGGAACGCTTTCAGACGCAAATCCTGTTCGATCACATCCACACCGCAGCACTGACTGAAAAGCCGATTCGACTGGTGGGCGATGCAGACGAGTACACCTGCGATGCATTGATCATCGCCACGGGGGCCTCGGCCATGTACCTGGGCCTGCCCTCCGAGGAGGCCTTCATGGGCCGCGGCGTCTCAGCCTGTGCCACCTGCGATGGGTTTTTCTACAAAGGCCAAGACGTCTGCGTGGTGGGCGGTGGAAACTCTGCCGTGGAGGAGGCACTCTACCTTTCGAACATCGCCAAGACCGTGACGGTCATTCACCGTCGAGACAAGTTTCGTGCGGAGCCCATCCTGGTTGATCGGCTCATGGCCAAGGTGCAAGAAGGACATGTGCGGCTCGTGCTCAACAGCACAGTGGATGAAGTCCTGGGCAATGAATCTGGTGTCACCGCGGTTCGCGTTCAACACCAAGATGGCAGCAAGGAGGACATCCCAGTCCATGGCATGTTCGTGGCCATTGGCCATCGACCCAACACCGAGATCTTTGAAGGCCAGCTCAACATGAACAATGGCTATATCAAGACACTGGCGGGCCTCGAGGGAAACGCCACCGCTACGAATGTGCCGGGTGTCTTCGCCGCAGGAGATGTTCAAGACCACATCTATCGTCAGGCCATCACCAGCGCGGGAACAGGCTGCATGGCGGCGCTCGATGCCCAACGCTACCTCGAAGCCCTCGGTGACCAAAGCCACTGACGAGGAGATCGCGCTCTTCCGGGCAGCGGTGGCCAATGCCACCCCTGTGGAAGACCCTCGTCATCCAGCTGTTCACCAGCGGCCTCGGCCGCTGCCCATCCCCCGTCAGCGCATGGCCGACGAGGCCCGGGCCTTGGATGAAAGCCGCCTCTCAGACCTCACGCCCGAGACGCTCCTCGACAGCGATGAGACCCTCTCGTTCGCGCGCAACGGAATTTCATCGGACACCCTGCGGCGACTGCGCCGCGGCCACTGGACGATACAGGCCGAATTAGACCTTCATGGCCTCAGAAGCGACGAGGCCCGCATGGCCTTCTCCGACTTCATTCGGGACTGTCACCGAAAAGATCGACGCTGCCTTCGCATCATCCACGGCAAAGGCCTGGGATCGATTGGGCGTGAGCCCGTCTTGAAGAATAAGGTGCGGGCCTGGCTCATGCAGAAGGACGAGGTACTGGCCTTCTGCCAGGCCCCTGGCCACGAGGGGGGCTCAGGCGCAGTGCTCGTGCTGCTAAGGTCTGCCGCTTGAACTGCGACGGCTAGACGGCCTCGTCGCCAGTCTCACCGGTGCGAATGCGCACCACCTGCTCCATGGACTGCACGAAGATCTTGCCATCGCCAATGCGGCCCGTGCGGGCGGCCTCCACAATGGCCTCCACCACACGATCGGCCATGTCATCTCGCACCACCGCCTCGATGCGAATCTTTGGGAGGAAATCCACCACATATTCGGCACCCCGATAGACCTCGGTATGGCCCTTCTGGCGGCCGAAGCCTTTGACATCGGTGACGGTGAGGCCAGAGACACCGAGCTCGCCGAGGGCCTCTCGAACCTCATCGAGCTTGAATGGTTTGACAATCGCGGTAATGAGTTTCATTGGAAAAACTCCTTCTCGGTGAATCGATTGGTGATGGGGAATCGCCAGTCACGGCCAAAGGCACGCTTGCTGATGCGCGGGCCGGGGGCGGCCTGACGACGCTTGTACTCGTTGGATCGAACCAGCCGAATCACCTGAGAGAGCAGCTCGCGAGAAAAACCTGCCTCGAGCAAGTCTGCCACGGACTGCCCATCCTCAACGAATCGCTGCAGAACATCATCGAGCAGGTCGTAGGGCGGGAGAGAGTCTTGATCGGTCTGGTCCGGCCGAAGCTCTGCAGATGGAGGCCGCGTGAGAATTCGCTCTGGGATGACCTGCCCCGTGCCCTGGGCCAGACCTCTGGCGTTGCGCATGTGCGAGAGGCTGTAGACCTGGCGCTTGAGGAGGTCTTTGATGACGGCATAACCACCAGCCATGTCCCCGTAGAGGGTGCAGTAGCCAACAGCCATTTCTGATTTGTTTCCGGTGGTCAGCACCAGCCGGCCCGTCTTATTGGAGATCGCCATGAGAAGGACCCCGCGAATGCGAGACTGCAGGTTCTCCTCGGTGGTGTCGGCCGGCAAGCCCTTAAAGAGCGGGGCGAGGGTGGACTCCAAGGCCGAAAAGGCTGGCGTAATGGGCAGGTCGTGGAGTGTGACCCCAAGGGCCGATGCACACGCCTTGGCATCCTCAAGACTCATGGAAGCCGTATACGCCGAGGGCATCATCACCGCCGTAACCTGCTCTGCCCCAAGCGCATCTACGGCAATGGCCAGCGTCAGTGCGGAATCCACGCCACCCGACAGGCCAATGATGCCGCCCTGAAAGCCATTCTTTCGAACGTAATCTCGAGTGCCCATGACGAGTGCCTCGTAGATCTGCTCGTCGGGCGACATGGACGGCGCGGTGTCGGCCTCAGCGATAAGTCCATCGTCGCCGATGGTGAGCAATAGATCATCCTCCACAAAGCGGTTGGCCCTGGCCACCACCTCGCCAGACGAATTCGTGGCGAAACTGTCTCCATCGAAGATGAGTTCATCCTGCCCACCCACCAGGTTGCACATCACCGCCGCCAGACCTCGATCGTTGACATGACGATGCACGACATCGAGCCGCTCGAGCTCTTTGTTGACATGAAAGGGCGATGCATTGAGCACCAGCAGGACCTGTGCTCCCTCTGCCTTGGCCATGGCGGGGCCACGCGGGAACCAGACGTCCTCACAGATGTTGACCCCAAACCGAACGCCCTTGGACTCAAAGACCAGGGGAGCGCCATCGGCCTGAAAATACCGCTGCTCATCAAAGACGGCATAGTTGGGCAGTTCGAGCTTGCCGTAGACCCCAAGCACCTGCCCTTCGCGAAAGACCGTGGCTGCGTTGAAGACATGGCCATCGCGCAGTCGCGGATGGCCGACCACCACCGCCAGGCCGGGCCACTGGCTGCTTGCCTGAACCAGTTCCTCGAGCACCTCTTGGCTTCTGCGCAAGAATGCGGGACGCAAGACCAGGTCTTCGGGGGGGTATCCCACCAGGGAGAGCTCTGGGGTCAGGAGAATGGAGGCCGAGTGCTTCAGGGCACGCTGCGCGGCAGCCTTGATTTTTTCGGCGTTGCCAGTCACGTCGCCAACGGTGGCGTTGATCTGGGCGACCAGCAATTGGAGTGACATCGTTGAATTATCGCATGCAGGTTTTCGAGCGGTTTGAGCAGGTCCCGGCCGATGCATGGGATCAACTCCTGGCTGCGTCTCCCCTGGCCACGCCATTCATGCGGGCTGAGTTCTTGTTGGCGATGGAGGCCAGTCAGAGTGCATGCCCGGACACGGGATGGCAGGCTCGCCCCGCATTGTTATTCGATGAATCCGACCGCATCGTGGGGGCCTTGCCGCTCTATGCGAAGGGGCACAGTTACGGAGAGTATGTCTTCGACTGGGCCTGGGCCCGGGCTTACGAAGAGGCTGGACTACCTTATTTCCCCAAATGGCTGGTGAGCAGTCCGTTTAGCCCTGTTCCAGGCAGCCGCCTTTTGGCAGCAGGCCCCGAGGCACGCCTCGGTCTGGCCGCAGGGCTTACCGACCTCGTTCGCCAATCGGGCTGGTCATCTGCCCATGTCCTCTTCGGCCACGAAACAGACCATCAAGCCCTCTCCCAGGCCGGCTGGCTGCTGCGCAAGGGTGTTCAGTTCCATTGGCACCATCGGGGCTATCGAGACTTCAACGACTTCTTAGACTCACTCACCCAGCCCAAACGCAAAAAAATTCGGGCGGAGCGACGCCGCGTGGCAGAGGCCGGCATCAGCTGCAGGGTGAGCTGCGGGGGAGACATCTCAAATGCAGACTGGGCCTTCTTCTACCGCTGCTACTGCCAGACCTATTTCGATCGAGGCAACCCGCCTTACCTCACCGAGGCATTCTTCGAGCAGATTCGGCGCAGCATGCCCGAAACACTCGTGCTCGCCATGGCCCACCGGGGCGGCACGCCAGTGGCCTGTGCACTGTTGCTTCGCGGGACAGACCAGGGCCGCAGCGTGGCCTACGGCCGCTATTGGGGGGCCGTAGAGCAGGTGCCGATGCTGCACTTCGAGCTCGCTTACTACACACCTTTGGAGTGGGCCATCTCAGCAGGCATCGACCGCATCGAGGGCGGTGCCCAGGGCGAACACAAGATGGCCAGGGGCTTTGACCCCGTAGAGACATGGTCTTCTCACTGGATCTCACGGCCAGAATTTCGTGACGCGGTGGCCCGCTTTCTGGCACGCGAGCAAGGCGGCGTGGACGCCTATCTCTCGGAACTCGATGACCGTCGCCCCTTCCGAGGCGAGGCCACAGGTGAGTCCACGGACCCGTCCGGCTAGCCGCCCTTCTTAAACCGGGCCACGCCGTTCGCGATCTCGGCCTTGGCCGCATCGGGGCCTTCCCAGCCCTTGACCTTGACCCACTTTCCTTTTTCGAGATCTTTGTAGTGCTCGAAGAAGTGCTGGATCTGGTGCAGCCGCTCGGGTGCAATGTCCTCTGGTTTTCGCCAGTGCTTGTAAATGGGAAGAATTTTGTCGGTCGGCACGGCCAAGACCTTGGCATCGCCCCCGGCCTCGTCGTCCATCTGCAGCACACCGATGGCTCGGCAGGCCACGACCGCACCACCCGCAACCGGGAATGGTGTGATGACGAGTACATCGACTGGGTCTCCATCGTCTGAGATGGTTTCGGGCACGTAGCCGTAATTGCAGGGGTAGTGCATGGAGGTCATCATGAATCGGTCTACAAATAGGGCGCCCGTGTCCTTGTCGACCTCGTACTTGATTGGGTCGCTGTGGGCAGGGATCTCGATGATGACGTTGAATTCTTCTGGAACTCGGTCTCCAGGGGGCACACTTTTAAGGGACATGGCAGATGCTTTCGAGAAAAAAGAAAAGGAAGATGCCGGCATCATAAGGGATTCCCCCAATCCGCTCCAAGGCAAAAAGGGCAAGACTCACGACACCAAATCTATTTGAGGAGTGATTCATGTCGGCTGGTCTTGTACTTGCGCTGGTCTGTGGTGCGTTGGCCATTCTGTACGGCCTTCTGTCGAGTCGTTGGATCCTGGCGCAGCCGGCAGGCAACGCTCGCATGCAGGAGATTGCGGCGGCCATTCAGGCAGGGGCCTCAGCCTATCTGGCCCGACAGTACCGAACGATTTCACTCGTCGGCGTGATCATCTTCTTGATCATCCTGGTCATTCCTGGGCTCGGAGTGGCCACTGCAATTGGCTTTGCCGTGGGCGCCATCCTCTCAGGTGCCGCAGGGTTCATTGGCATGAACATCAACGTGCGGGCCAATGTCCGCACGGCTGAGGCTGCCAAGGGCGGCATTAACCCGGCCCTGGATATTGCATTTCGCGGGGGCGCCATCACCGGCATGTTCGTGGTGGGCCTGGGCCTCATCGGCGTCACCCTCTTCTATGCGGCCATGCGCAGTACAGGTGCAGACATTCACCACGCCCTACAGCCGCTCATTGGCCTGGCCTTTGGCTCCTCGCTCATCTCCATCTTTGCACGGCTGGGGGGTGGCATCTTCACAAAGGGCGCAGACGTCGGAGCCGACCTGGTGGGCAAGGTTGAGGCAGGAATCCCCGAGGATGACCCACGCAACCCAGCCGTCATCGCCGACAACGTTGGTGACAACGTCGGTGACTGCGCTGGCATGGCCGCTGACCTCTTCGAGACCTATGCGGTCACCATCATTGCCACCATGTTGTTGGGTGCCCTCACACTCTCTGCCATGGGCGACATTGCCGCCATCTACCCGCTGGCCCTGGGTGGTGTGTCCATCATTGCCTCGATCATTGGCTGTTTCTTTGTCCGCTACTCAGGCCAAGGAAAGATCATGACCGCCCTCTACAAGGGGTTGATCGTGGCGGCCGGCCTATCAGTGGTGCTCTTTTGGTTTGTGACCGACTGGCTGTTGGGCGATGTGGCCGGTGCCGTGCCGGGATTGTCGGTGGCCAAGCTCTGGGGCGCTGCCGTGGTGGGTATTCTGCTCACGGGGGCAATGGTCATCATTACGGAGTACTACACCGCCACGGAATACGCTCCTGTTCGGCACGTGGCGGCAGCCTCGGAGACGGGCCACGCCACCAACATCATTGCTGGCATTGCAGTCTCCATGCGCTCAACGGCATGGCCCGTGATGGCTGTGGTCGCAGCCATCCTGGCGGCCTACGCGCTGGCCGGCCTCTATGGCATTGCGGTAGCCGCCACGGCGATGCTCTCCATGGCAGGCATCATCGTAGCCCTCGATGCATACGGCCCCATCACGGACAATGCGGGTGGCATTGCCGAAATGGCGGAACTCCCACCGGAGATTCGTGCGGTAACCGACCCGCTCGATGCCGTGGGCAACACCACAAAGGCGGTGACCAAAGGCTACGCAATTGGCTCGGCTGGACTGGCGGCACTGGTGCTCTTTGCAGATTACACCCACGCCTTGGAGACCGCCGGGCAGGCCGTGCGCTTCGACCTCTCGGATCACATGGTCATCGTGGGCCTATTTATTGGCGGGCTCATCCCGTTCCTCTTTGGCGCAATGGCCATGGAGGCGGTTGGTCGCTGTGCAGCCTCTGTGGTGACCGAGGTACGCCGTCAGTTCAGGGAGATTCCCGGCATCATGGAAGGAACAGCAAAGCCGGAGTACCACAAGGCTGTGGACATGCTCACCGCCTCGGCGATTCGAGAGATGATTGTCCCTTCGCTGCTGCCAGTGGTCGTGCCCATCGCGGTCGGCCTCATCCTAGGACCTGTCGCCCTGGGAGGCCTGTTGATGGGCACGATTGTGACGGGCCTGTTCGTGGCGATCTCGATGTGCACGGGCGGGGGTGCCTGGGACAATGCCAAGAAGTACATTGAAGACGGGCACCACGGTGGCAAAGGCTCAGAGGCTCACAAGGCAGCCGTCACGGGTGATACGGTGGGGGACCCTTACAAGGACACGGCTGGACCTGCCGTGAATCCCCTGATCAAGATCATCAATATTGTCGCGCTGCTGATCGTGCCAGTGCTGTAGATCGGAGGGAGGCTGCCTGGCGCCAATGGCGCCGAGCAGCCTCTGCATCGCCTTGATCGTCGGCCCACTGGGCCAAGGCCAAGAGTGCTTCAGTGCTGGTCCGGGCGGCAACCGCCTGCTCCAAGTGCACACCAGCCTTGCCCATTTGTTGAGCCCGGTGATAGAGGCGGCCGAGCGCCAAGTGCATCTCATGGCTCGCCACCTGCTGTCGAGACCACTCCTCCATCTGGGCCAACTGAGCGCCAACGTTGTCATCGCAATCCGCATAGATCGGCAAGAGACGGTCATCCCACTTCTCTCGGAGCGCTGCCTCGATGAGCCGACGGGCCTCTCCGGGACGACCCGCCGCGAGATGGGCGGTCGACACCACCATGGCCACACCTGGCTGATGCAGGTCTTCGCGAGAGAGCAGGTCGGACACGCGCCTGACCGCGGTGGCATCGGCAGCAGCCTTCTTGAGCAGACCTCGAACCGCCATCTCTCGGTTGTGATCGGCCACCAGGTGAGAGATCGCATGGCGATTCTCCAAGAGCTTGGTGATGCGAATAAGGTCTTCCCACTGCTCACCCAACTGATAGGCTCGGGTGAGCAGCCGCATGGTGTGAATCTGACGTCGCTCGCCCCGCATCAGCCCCTCCAGACTCTCCAACGCCGCGACGGGCTGACGCTCATCGAGAGCAAACTGCGCCTCGGTGAGGGCGAGCAAATGGGGGTGGTCAGACTTGCTGAGGTCTTCCGAGGAGAGCCTTGCCAGCCAACGTTTACGCAGCAATGGGTCTCTGAGTTCATGGGCGGCCCGTGCTGCCATGACCGACACCAATCGAGAGACGGGCCGCTGGGCCTCTTGAAGCTCGCCGAACTGGGCTTGAAAGTCCTCGGCCGATTTCATCACCCGTGCAAAACGACCCTCATGAAAATCAAGGGCCAGATCGGCCAGGGCCTTGAGCCGGCGTAGCTCGGCGCGCCGGGCCTGCGAACGCCGAACACGGGCCGGAATGTCCATGAGCCAGCCCAGCACACGCGTGAGCACCAGGTGGGCAATGAAGAGCCCGGCCAGGGCAAAGAGTGCCGTGGAGAGGCTGAGGTCGAGACGCCATTCAGACCACCAGATCGTGACCGCACCGCCATGCGACTGAAGGCCCAGCACCAAGGCCACGCCCACCGCGGCCAAAATGGCATAGATGAGCAGTCGCGTCATGGAACGCGGCGCAGCTCCGCCTCGACCGCCTCGAGCTGGACAAGCATGTCGGCCAGCGGAGCAGACTGTGGATCAAAGAATCGAACCATCAGGTCTCGGGCCACGGAGAGGTCTCCTGCCGCAATCTGGAAATCGAGTACTTGGATCGACAGCCGGGCCGACAAAAGGCGCAGGCGAACCTGCTCGCGGGTGACGGCGTAGAACTCTGCCCGGTAGAAGGCATCTGGGGTTTGCGTGGTCTTGCGCAACTGGAAGAGCCCCTCCCAGAAGCCCTGGCCGGCACTGACGGGCGCAGCCACCTCGGGCGGAGACGACAGGGCCACGAGTTGGTCGGTCGCCTGCAGGGCAGCCTCGATGGTGGCCAGCCATGCCGCCTGCTGGTCTGGGCGCTTCGGAAGGGTTGGTTCAAAGGCAGGTGCGACAGGCGCGGGTACTGCCAGCGGTGTCTGCGCTGCATCTGAGGCCGAGACACCCTCCGGCGCTGATGTCGCAGCCTCGCGTTGCACCTGCTCGGGCTCAAAGGCCGCCAGCAGGGCACGAAGGTCGGAGCGCTGGCCCGCGACAACGCCCGCCACAAGCCCCACCAACACGCCCACCAAAATGCCAACAAACAGTGGCGATCCAGAGGAGCTTGCCGAGGCGGCGCTGGCCGGCGCCGCGGTGGGCGGTGCCGAGGTTTCAGCCTTGTCTGGGGCCTTGTCAGTATCCGTGCTCATGAGGCGAGTTTAATCGCTGTTGCGGCATCTGCCTCATTTGGTGAGGCCAGCCGAAGAATCTGTGCGCTCGGGCAGGCGCCTCGAAGAGCAGCCTCAATGGTCGGGTGATGCACGAGCCAGCGTGCCTCATCCGGGGCGAGCCCTTGGCCTGCCATTGCATCGAGCGCTACACGCACCTGGCCGGAGCTCGACAACAGCATCCAAAGTGGTCTCTCAAGGTCTACAAGGCGGATTGGTAGCAGCGGCTCACGCCGGTACAAGGCCCACCGCCGAACACGCCAACCTGCCTGCTCGAGGCCCTGCGAGAGCACGGCTCGATTGTCTGTGGACTCGAGCAGCGCAATCTCCCCGGACCCCTCGAAGGACAGCCTCTCGATGAGGGCATTGGCATCCCCGGGGCCATCCGGACAGACCACTGGCGATTCGAGCCCCAACGCCCTGAGTACTTCTCGGAGGGCCTGTGAGGATCCCTCCCCTACGGCGGCCCATCGGAGCCGGCTGGACTGAGCCAGAAGTGTCCGGCAGAGCATCGGATGCTGCTGCAGGGCCTGGGCACTGGCAGGGCTGGTGGCCGCGAGCCACCGGGGTTTATTGTCATCAGAGAAAAACGCTGGGTCGAGTGCTGCAGTCTCCGGCTCCAGGACAAGCCGTTGGGCGGGTGAATGAACCAGCCAAGTGCCCTCGTCCAGCAATGACGGCACGCCGCGACGGACAAACCGGTCATCCGTCTCCCATAGCGGCCTGAGCGAAACGAGGGTGCCGGCCATCTGGGCCGTCCTGTCAGCCCTCGAGGGCGGAGAGGATCTCGCCGGCCCCCTGGCCTCGGAGGTCTTGTGACACCGACAAACCCAAGGCCTCAGGGTCGGTGCCATGGCCTTCTGCCTGGCACAGGCGCGAACCGTCTGGCATGCCAATCCGAGCGCGCAGCCAGAGTGTCTTGCCATCTGGCTCCGTCACGCAGTAGGCCGCAAGCGGCACCTGGCAACTACCACCGAGCGCCCTTGAGACCGCGCGCTCGGCTCGAACCTCCATGAAGGTCTTGGCATCGGCAAGGGACGACACCAGTGCTGCCGTGGGCGCATCGCCCGCCCGAATCTCGATACCCAATGCACCCTGCCCGGCCGCTGGCAGCATGACCTCGGGGGGAATGACCTGCCGAATGCGATTGGCAAGGCCCAGACGCTTAAGGCCAGCTGCTGCCAGGATGATGGCCTGCATCTCGCCGCGATCGAGCTTGGCCAGTCGGGTGTCGAGGTTCCCGCGCAGCGGCACGATCTTGAGCGAGGGATGACGGGCCCGCAGCTGGGCCTCGCGGCGCAGGCTGGAGGTGCCCACCACAGCGCCGGGTGGCAGCTCCTCGAGGCTGGCCACATGCGGAGAAACCAAGGCATCCCGGGGGTCCTCTCGGGCCATGACGGTGGCCAACTCGAAGCCCTCGGGCAACTCCATGGGCACGTCCTTGAGAGAGTGCACTGCCAAGTGGGCTCGCCCCTCTTCGAGTGCGGCCTCTAGCTCCTTGACGAAGAGCCCCTTGCCGCCCACCTTCGAGAGGGTTCGATCCAGAATTTGATCTCCTCGGGTGGTCATGCCGAGGATGCTGACGGACTGGCCGCTGGCCTTGGCCAGCAAGGCCTGAACATGTTCGGCCTGCCACATGGCCAGCCGGCTTTCACGCGATGCAATAATCCACATACTTGGCAGTGTAATGGACAACAGACAGGCGCCCCCATGAGCGGATCACTACAGAACAAGCATGTCGGCTGGTCGGGCCGCTTCGATGAAC
>JBEARM010000042.1:0-11832 GCA_041163175.1 Pseudomonadota bacterium
CTCATCACGGCCCGGCTGCTGGACCAGCAGTCTGACAACTACGACGATGGCGTTGTCCGACTGTTCGACGGCCGAACAGAGCGTCGCTACGAAGCCCAGTCAGGGTTGGTGGCTGGTGCGGGTCGGGCAGACACCTACCCCAATCACACCTTGGTGTTCTCGCCGCAACCACTCAAGTCAGACCAAGACCCCAAGCGCACCGTGGTGCTTGCATCGGAATCGGGTGGATTGAAGCTTCTGAAGACCATCTCCATTGAGCCTACTGGGCACGCGGTCAGAATCTCTCATACGGTGCTCAACACAGGCGCGGACACCCTTGCGCCCAATTTGTATTTGCAATTTCTCCGAAATGGAAATGCGCCCCCGGGAGAGAGCCAGTTTTATATGACCTTCACGGGCCCGGCCATCTACACCGATCAGGGCAAGTTCCAGAAGATCGATTTCTCAGACATTGAGAAAGGCCGACAAGACTATGTGCGGCAGGCCAATGATGGCTGGATGGCCATTGTGCAGCACTACTTTGTGTCAGCCTGGGTGCTGAAGAATGACGCTCCAAGGGAGTTCTACACCCGAAAGGTGGGCGACAACCTCTACACCGCCGGCCTCATACAGGCCTTTGCACCGGTATCACCCGGGGCCCAGCAAACTCACGATGCCATCCTCTATGTGGGCCCACAGGCACAGCGCACGCTCGAAGCCTTGGCGCCTGGTCTTGATTTGGTGGTCGATTACGGCTTTCTGACCTTCCTGGCCCAACCGATTTACTGGCTGTTGGAGCAACTCCATAAATTGGTGGCCAACTGGGGTTGGGCCATTGTGCTGCTCACCATACTGATCAAGTTGGCGTTTTATCCGCTGTCGGCCGCGAGCTATAAGTCGATGGCCAAGATGAAGGCCGTGGCTCCCCGGCTGGTGGCTCTGCGTGAGCGCTACGGCAGCGACAAGGCCAAATTGAACCAGGCCATGATGGAGCTCTACAAGACGGAGAAAATCAACCCCCTTGGTGGCTGCCTGCCGGTCGTCATTCAGATTCCGGTCTTTCTGGCGCTCTATTGGGTGTTGCTGGCCAGTGTGGAGATGCGAAACGCGCCATGGGCGCTTTGGATCACCGACCTTTCCACGCCAGACCCGTATTACATCCTGCCGATTGTCATGGCCATCACCATGTTCATTCAGACCAAGCTCAACCCAGCACCGCCAGACCCCTTGCAGGCCAAGGTGATGATGGCCATGCCCATTGTGTTCTCGGTCTTTTTCTTCTTCTTCCCATCAGGCCTGGTGCTTTACTGGCTGGTGAACAATGTGGTCTCCATTGCGCAGCAGTGGTTGATCATGAAGCGGATGAATGTCGTCTGACACCATTGCGGCCATCGCCACGGCGCTAACGCCGGGGGCGGTGGGTGTGGTGCGGGTCTCCGGCCCGGGTGTTCAGCAGGTCATGTCTGTGGTGTTGTCGGCACCGGTGCCGGCCCGGGAGGCCCGTCTGCGACGATTTCGCACGCTGGAGGGCGAGGTGGTCGATGAGGGCCTTGCGATCTATTTCCCCGGCCCAAACTCCTTTACGGGCGAAGATGTTCTAGAGCTGCAGGGCCACGGTGGTCTGGCCGTGTTGGACCGAGTCCTCATGGCTTGTTTGTCTGCTCAAACGTCAACCCATCCCATTCGTCTGGCGGCGCCCGGGGAGTTCAGCCAGCGCGCCTTCTTAAATGACCGGTTGGATTTGCTGCAAGCGGAGGCCATTTCAGATTTGGTGGCGGCCCGGTCACACGCAGCAGCCAAGGCGGCGATGGTCTCGCTACAAGGGGGTTTCAGCCAGGCCGTGGCATCTCTGCAGGCCGAGCTCACCGACCTTCGCATGCGCGTAGAGGCTTGTTTGGATTTTCCCGAGGAGGACGAGCCTTTTCTGGATCAAGAGGGGGTGCCGGCGCGACTGACGGCACTGCAGAATCGGGTGGCGCAAGTGCTCGCGACCTCTGAACGCGGGGCGGCACTGCGAGAGGGCTTGCGCGTGGTGTTGGTGGGGCCACCCAACGTGGGCAAGTCTTCGCTCATGAATGCCCTGGCCGAGCGCGAACTTGCCATCGTCACGCCCTTTGCAGGCACGACTCGAGATCGCATCGACCATGACCTGATGGTGGGTGGCATTCCCATCCATGTCACGGACACGGCGGGCCTGCGCGAGGCGGATGATCCCATTGAGCAGATGGGTGTGGCTCGCACTTGGCTGGCTGTGCAAGAGGCCGACCTGTTGTTGTTTGTGGAAGATGCCGCCGGCGTGGTGCCTGCTGACGCTGTGTTGGCCCAGACGCTCATGTCAGCCTGGGGGGCGCAGGGCGGACAGGCCCAGGACGTCTGGCATGTGCACAACAAAGTGGATCTGCTGCCGCAGGTCAGGGTCTCGCCCGAGGGGCATCATTACTGGGTGTCGGCCACGACGGGCGCAGGGCTCGATCGCCTGCGCGCGCAGTTGAGCGCGCGGGCGGGCTGGTTCTCAGAGGGGGAGGCTCCTTGGGGTGCCCGCAAGCGCCATGTGCTTGCACTCGAAGCGGTTCAGGCGGCGCTGGTGCTGGCTGCAGCCCACCTGCAGGAATCCGAGGCAGAGTTGTTGGCGGAGCAGTTGCGGCTGGCCCAGCAGCAGTTGTCTACCCTGACCGGGGCGGTCCATCCCGACGACCTTCTTGGCGAGATCTTTGGTTCATTCTGTATCGGGAAGTGAGGCCTCAAAGCGCCCCAAGGCCTTGTTCTTTTGCACCTGGCCAGCTGGAAAGATTTGCCCCGACATGCACACGTAAGTGCCTGACGCCATCGTCTGGGCGGCGGCCACAGCCATGCCCAAGTTAAAGAGCGCATCTGAATCTGGCTGGCTGGCGGGCACCATGGCCCCGGTGAAGACCACGACCTGATTTGCGCGCTTGCGCCCCATCACGGACTGGGCCGTGTTGACCATGGTGTCGGTGCCATGAATGATGACCACCTGATCCTCTGGGGCTTGTGCCACGGCATCCGCAATCTGGTCTCGTTGCGCATCGGTCATCTCGAGGCTGTCCACCAGCATGAGCACCTCGGTGCGCGCATCGGCCGGAAGACGACATTGCTGCGCCCAGTGCGAGAGGCGGCTTTTTGCAAACCAGAGTCGACCTTGGTCCGGGCGGTACACCTTCTCAAAGGTGCCGCCCGTCGAGAGAATCAAGAGAGCCATTGTGCGGCGAGTCTAACGGCAGATTGGAGCGATTTGGCACTTGCGACACCCTGGCCGGCAATGTCGAAGGCTGTGCCGTGGTCCACGCTGGTTCGGATGTAGGGCAGGCCAATGGTGATGTTCACGCCGTTGTCTAGGCCGTTGAGCTTGATTGGGATGAGGCCTTGGTCGTGGTAGAGGCAGACCACGAGGTCAAAGGCCTGTCCGAAGGGGCTGTTCTTGCTGGCACGCATGAAGACGGTGTCAGCTGGCCAAGGCCCTGAGATCTGGCAGTGGGGTTCGAGAGCCTGGGCGGCTCTGATGGCCGGTGCAATGAGGCGGGCCTCCTCGTCTCCAAAGGCACCGTCTTCGGAGGCGTGGGGATTGAGACCGGCCACGGCGATGCGCGGCTTAGACAGCCCGAGGGTCTGGGTGGCCGCTTGTGCTGCGATCCGGATGGTGGCTTGCAGGTGTTCCACCGAGAGGGTCTCGATGGCGGTGCGAAGGGGTGTGTGGATCGAATCGAGTACAACGGTAAGTTGATCGTTGGCCAGCATCATGCGCACGGCAGGCGGACGTGCGGGGTCTGCGAGGTGGGCCAGCAGCTCGGTGTGGCCTGGCCAAGGATGCCCTGCAAGGTGCAGGGCCTTTTTTGAAATGGGTGCCGTCACCATCGCCTGAATGTGGCCGGCCATGGCATCTGAATGGGCTTTCAAAATGGCTCGGTGGGCAGCCTCGCCACTGGCTGCGTGGTCCGCGCCGATAGGATATGCGCCACTGCCACCCGTGTTCACCCACTGCGATGGGTCATGCGGAATCTTGAGCCTCTGGGCCAGAGCGGTGAGGTGCGTGGCGTCCCCGTAAAGGACCAGCGCAGGGGACTGCGGCGAGCGTGGTTCGGCCAGGATGGCCAAGCAGATCTCTGGGCCAATGCCGGACGGATCACCCATGGTGAGCCCTATAGAATGGCGGGCTCGGGGCAGGCTGTTCATGTCGACATGATGACTGATCCCTTCATGCATTTGGGGGTCATTGGGGATCGATGGTGGACGAGAGCCTTGGGCTGTTGGTGTTTCTGGGGTTGGCGGCGTTTTCGGCGGGCTTTGTGGACTCCGTGGTCGGCGGCGGCGGGCTGATTCAATTGCCCGCATTGTTTGGCAGCTACCCTGGTGCGAGCACGGCAAGCCTTCACGGCACCAACAAGTTTTCGTCGATTGCCGGAACGGGCTGGGCCGCGTGGCGTTATATACGGGTGGTCCGACTCGATTGGCGGGTGGCTGCGCCAGCCGTGGTCATGGCCGGGCTCTTCGCCTGGCTGGGGGCCAGTGTGGTGAGCCTGTTGCCAAGGGCCTGGGCACAGCCCTTGGTGCTGGTCTTGTTGGTGTTGGTGGCGGCCTTTACATTGCGACGCCGTGACATGGGGATGGTCCATGCGCCGCGGTTGTCGGGCAGGGCTGCCTGGGTTGCCGGTGGGGTCACGGGTGCTGTGATTGGCTTTTATGATGGTTTTTTTGGCCCGGGCACCGGGGCGTTCCTGATCTTCGTGTTTGTGCGGTTTTTTGGGTATGACTTTTTGCATGCGTCGGCCAACAGCAAGTTGGTCAATGCCACCACCAATGTGGCGGCATTGGCCTTTTTTCTCCCGGCGGGCGCTATTTTGTGGGTCACAGCGGTGGTCATGGCTTGTTGCAATATTTTGGGTTCGACCTTCGGCACTCGAATGGCTGTGACGAAGGGCAGCGGATTTGTTAGACAGTTCTTTCTCATCCTCCTGGCGGGGATGATTCTGCGAATGGGTTGGACGACTTGGGAGATGTTTTGATGGGAAGCACCACACAGATTGTTCATTGGATCAATGGTCAGCGACAGGCGGGCGTGGGCGATGGCTCGCAGCCAGTGTTCAATCCAGCCAAGGGCGCGGCGGCCTCGACCGTGGCCCTGGCTAGTTCAGAGACCGTGGATCTGGCGGTCAAAGGCGCCGCGAAAGCCTACAAAGAGTGGGCGGCCACTCCTTCGGTAAAGCGCGCCCGCGTGATGTTTAAATTTAAGGAATGGGTTGAAAGCCATCGGGATGACCTTGCCATGGCCATTACCTCTGAGCATGGCAAGACGCTGGATGACGCCAAGGGGGAGATTCAGCGCGGCCTGGAGGTCGTGGAGTTTGCTTGCGGCATTCCGCAGTTGCTCAAAGGCGAGTACACCGAGCAGGTCGGGGGTGGGATCGACGCATGGAGTGTTCGCCAGTCGCTGGGAGTTTGCGTGGGCATCAGCCCGTTTAACTTTCCCGTCATGGTGCCCATGTGGATGTTTCCTGTGGCCATTGCCTGTGGAAACACCTTCGTGATGAAGCCATCCGAGCGAGACCCGTCGGCGTCTCTGCTCATGGCCGAGGGCTTGAAGGCGGCTGGGCTGCCAGATGGTGTTTTTCAGGTGGTGCAGGGCGGTGTCACAGCGGTGGAAGCGCTGCTGGATCACCCCGACGTGGCCGCGGTGAGTTTTGTGGGCTCCACCCCCATTGCCAAGGCGGTTCATGCACGTGCCACTGGCCATGGAAAGCGTTGTCAGGCCCTGGGCGGCGCGAAGAATCACTTGGTCGTGATGCCCGATGCAGACCTCGACCAGGCCGTGGACGCCCTGATTGGGGCTGCATATGGCTCCGCGGGCGAGCGCTGCATGGCGATTTCTGTGGCGGTGGCGGTGGGCAGTGTGGCCGACGCCCTCGTGGCCAAGCTCACGGAGAAGGCTCGTGCCATTCGTGTGCTGCCCGGTGACCTGCCCGGTGCCGAGATGGGTCCTTTGGTCACGCGGGCGCACCTGGAGCGGGTAACCGGTTATGTGGATGCGGGTGTGGGTGAGGGCGCAACCCTGGTGCTCGACGGTCGCGGCCAGAAGCCGGCAGGCCACGAGAAGGGTTTCTTCATTGGCCCCACGCTCTTTGACCATGTCAAGCCCAGCATGTCGATCTACCAGGATGAAATTTTTGGGCCCGTGCTCAGTGTGGTTCGTGTGCCTGATTTCGAATCGGCCCTGGCGCTCATTCACGGTCATGCCTTTGGCAACGGTGTCTCGTTGTTCACGCGTGACGGCGATACAGCCAGGGAGTTTGCCAGCCGGGTTCAGATCGGCATGGTGGGCATCAACATTCCCATTCCCGTCCCCATGGCGTTTCACTCCTTTGGCGGCTGGAAGGACTCCCTGTTCGGCGACCATCACATTCATGGGCCGGAGGGCGTCCGCTTCTACACCCGGTACAAGGCGATCACGCAGCGTTGGCCCAAGGGCATTCGGGGTGGGGCAGAGTTTGTCATGCCCACCATGAAGTGAGCGTGTCCATGGCCACTGTCCTGAAAGACCCTTCTCTGTTGCGTTCTGATGGCTTGATTGCCGGGGCTTGGCGTGCCGCCGTGTCGGGTCGCCGCTTTTCAGTGTCTGACCCCGCCTCGGGCGAGGCCATTGCACAGGTGGCCAACATGGGTGCGCAAGAGGCACGGGAGGCGGTGGATGCGGCTGCGGCAGCCTTGCCGGCCTGGCGCGCACGGTCCACCAAAGAACGGGTGGCAGTCCTCAGGGCCTGGCATGGGCTCATTCTGGCCCACGCAGATGATCTCGCCATGCTCATGACCCGAGAGCAGGGCAAGCCCCTGGCAGAGGCCAGGGGAGAGGTTTTGTATGCCGCGAGCTTCGTGGAGTGGTTTGCCGAGGAGGCCCGTCGCGCATACGGCGAGATCATTCCCTCACCGAGTGTCGATCGAGAGTTGCTGGTTTTTCGTGAGGCCATTGGTGTGGCGGCCGCCATCACGCCTTGGAATTTTCCTGCTGCGATGATCACGCGCAAGTGCGCCCCCGCCTTGGTGGTGGGCTGCTCGGTGGTCGTGAAACCCGCCGAGGCCACGCCGCTCACGGCGCTCGCCTTGGCCGAGCTCGGTCAACGGGCGGGCTTTCCGGCAGGCATTTTTAATGTGGTGGTGGGCGATGCAGGCGCTGCACCCGCCATCGGGGAGGTGCTCTGTGAGGATCCCCGGGTGCGCAAGCTCTCGTTCACGGGGTCGACGGAGGTGGGGCGTTTGCTCTACAAGCAGTGTGCACCCACGGTCAAGAAGTTGTCGCTGGAACTCGGCGGCAATGCGCCATTTATTGTGTTTGATGATGCCGACCTCGACGCGGCCGTCGACGGCCTGATGGCCGCAAAGTTTCGCAATGCCGGCCAGACCTGTGTATGCCCCAATCGAATCTATGTCCAGTCGGGTGCGGTGGCCGCTTTCTCTGAGAAGCTGGTGGCCAGGGTTGCGACGCTTCGCGTGGGCCCCGGCCTGGGGGAGGGCGTTCAGATTGGTCCTTTGATCGAGGAGGCTGCTGTTGAGAAGGTAGAGGCCCATTTGGCTGACGCCGTGGCGCATGGTGCGCGCGTGCTCTGTGGGGGCGCGCGGCATCAGCTCGGCGGGCTGTTTTTTGAGCCCACGGTGTTGGTGGGTGCCACTGCTCAGATGCGCATCGCGCGCGAAGAAACATTCGGCCCGGTGGCCCCAATCTTTCCGTTCGAATCGGAGGCAGAGGTCATCGAGGCGGCCAATGCAACAGAGTTTGGCCTGGCCGCGTACTTCTACGCGCGGGATGTCGGACGCGTTTTCCGAGTGGCCCATGCGCTGGAAGCCGGCATGGTCTCCGTGAATGCGGGGGCCTTCTCCAATGAGGTGGCGCCCTTTGGGGGCGTGAAGCAGTCTGGCCTCGGCCGAGAGGGCGCTCGTCATGGACTAGACGAGTACCTCGAGACGAAGTACGTCACGGTCGCCGGCCTGCGCT
The DNA here is from genome assembly GCA_041163175.1 of Pseudomonadota bacterium. Taxonomy (GTDB): domain Bacteria; phylum Pseudomonadota; class Gammaproteobacteria; order Burkholderiales; family Burkholderiaceae_A; genus Hahnella. Next base: position 7,979 of record JBEARM010000042.1, read on the forward strand.
GACCCGGCTGTTTCACGTGAAACCATGTTTCACGTGAAACAAGCTAGACCCCGTCGTTTCTCAGTGCTGCCCCCTGTCCAAAAGGATGGGGCTCGCCTATAATCAGCGTCCTTTTGACACGACGCGTGGCAGCACGCCCAGCCCAGCGCAACATGGATTATCCGAAGCAATTTGACGTCATCGTGGTGGGTGGCGGCCATGCCGGCACGGAGGCCGCCCTGGCCGCGGCCCGCTCAGGCGCTGCAACGCTGCTGGTCACCCACGCCTTGGAGACGCTCGGCCAGATGTCTTGCAACCCATCGATCGGCGGCATTGGCAAGGGCCATCTGGTGAAAGAGATCGATGCCTTGGGTGGGGCCATGGCCATTGCCACGGATGAGGCGGGCATTCAGTTTCGAGTTCTCAACGCCTCCAAGGGCCCTGCAGTTCGGGCCACTCGGGCCCAGGCCGATCGGGTGCTTTACCGCCAAGCCATCCGAACCCGGCTGGAGAACCAGTCCAATCTGATGCTGTTCGCCCAGGCGGTAGACGACATTCTGGTGTCGGGCGACCGCGTGGCGGGCGTTCGAACCCAAACCGGCGTGGTCTTTCGGGCGCCAACGGTCGTGCTGACGGCTGGCACTTTTCTCAATGGACGAATCCACATTGGTTTAGACCATTACTCGGCTGGCCGGGCAGGGGACCCACCCGCCGTGGCCCTCTCACATCGGCTGAAAGAGCTTGGTCTGGCGCAGGGCCGTTTGAAGACGGGGACGCCGCCGCGTCTGGACGGTCGAACGATTGATTGGGAGGTGCTGGCGCAGCAGCCGGGCGACAGCGACCCGGTTCCGGTCTTCTCCTTCATGGGAGACGCGGACATGCACCCCAGGCAAATTCCCTGCTGGGTGACACACACCACGGCGGCCACCCATGACCTGATTCGCAGTGGGCTCGATCGCTCGCCCATGTTCACTGGCGTGATTGAAGGGGTTGGGCCCCGTTACTGCCCCTCCATCGAGGACAAGGTTCACCGGTTTGCCGACAAGAGCAGTCATCAGATCTATCTGGAGCCCGAGGGCCTGACCACCCACGAGGTCTATCCCAACGGCATTTCCACCAGCCTTCCTTTCGACATCCAGCTCGGCATTGTTCGCTCTATGAAGGGCCTGGAGGCTGCGGACATCGTGCGCCCAGGCTATGCCATCGAGTACGACTACTTCGACCCACGTCATTTGCGGCCCAGCCTGGAGACCAAGGACATTGCCGGGCTCTTTTTTGCCGGTCAGATCAATGGCACGACCGGTTACGAGGAGGCGGCGGCCCAAGGCTTGTTGGCCGGCCTCAATGCCTCCCGGCAGGCACGAGACCTTCCCCCATGGACGCCGGGGCGGCATGAGGCGTATCTGGGCGTGCTGGTGGATGACTTGGTGACGCGTGGGGTGACGGAGCCGTATCGGATGTTCACGAGCCGGGCCGAGTACCGCCTGAGCTTGCGCGAGGACAACGCCGACTTGCGCCTCACGCCGATGGGCCGGGCCATGGGCCTTGTCGACGATGCCCGCTGGGCCGCCTTCGAATCGAAGAGAACGGCCATCGATGAAGCGAGTGACTGGGTCAAGCGGGTTCACCTGCACCCCAGTCGGCTGTCCGCCGAACAACTGACATCAGTCTTTGGCCAAGAGGTGCCTCGTCAAGAGGCTTCCTTGGCCACGCTTCTGCGCCGGCCAGGCATTTCGCTGGAGGCCTTGCTGGGCCTGTTGCCGCCCGAAGAGGCTCATCAGATGGACGCCACGGTCTGCCAACAGGTGGATATTCAATTCAAGTACGAGGGCTATATCCAGCGCCAGGAGGATGAGATCGGGCGTCGTCAGTCCCAAGAGGACACACCACTGCCTGAGGATCTGGATTACACCTCGGTTCGCGGGTTGTCTGTGGAGGTGCGGCAGGTGCTGGCGGCCGCAAGACCTTCCACGGTTGGCCAGGCAGGCCGGCTCCCCGGCCTCACGCCCGCGGCGATTTCTCTGCTCTTGATTCACCTCAAACGGATGCGGGGTCGGGCGGTTGAGCGCGCAGCCTAAATGGGAGGTCGTGCATCCGGTGAGATCCTTCGGGCTTGGCAGCAGTTGCCCGCCTCGCAGGCTCGGCCACTCTCAGAGTCGCAGGCCGACCAACTTGCAGCCTTTCTGGAGGGCATGTCTCGCTGGAATGCTGTGCATAACATCACAGCCGTTGGGGCAGAGGCGTCTGTGCCACGGCACATTTTGGATGCATTGGTGGCCTGGCCAAGCCTGCTCGAGCACCTGGGCGACCAACCGAACCCGGTCATCCTGGATGTTGGCAGTGGCAACGGCGTCCCTGGCCTGCCCTGGGCTGTGGTGGCGCCCAGCCTGCAGGTTCATTTGGTGGAGCGAGTGGCCAGAAAGGCAGCCTTCTTGCGCAGGGCCGCCCGAGACTTGGGCCTGTCGGGCCGCGTGAGGGTCTTTCAGGAGTCGGTGGAGTCTGGCTCTGGCCTGGTTGCGGCGGCCCCTCCCCAGGGCTATGCGATCATAGCGTCGCGGGCGTTCGCGGCCCTGGAAGACTTTCTTGGGTTGACTTGGCAGCATGCGGGTCCAGGCACGTGCTGGCTCTACATGGCAGGAAAACTGAGCGAAATAAAGGGCTTGTCAGATAGTGTGTACACACATCCAGAGCATGCGTCCCAGTATGCCCTGGCGTCGATTGAACCGGTGAGCGTGCCGGGGCAGGCTGGGGACAGACATCTCATATGGATTCGGAGGGCGCAGGCATGACCACCATTACACCCCGCAAGACACATATTTTTGCGGTGGCGAATCAAAAGGGCGGGGTGGGCAAGACCACCACGGCCGTCAACCTGGCTGCGGCCATGGCGCGCCTGGGTTTTCGGGCTTTGCTGGTCGATCTGGACCCCCAAGGCAACGCAACCATGGGCAGCGGCATCGACAAGAGCAGCCTGACACAGTCGGTCTACCCCATGCTCGTGGGGCTGGCAGGGGCCGCCGCCGTGCGTGTGAGCACCCCCGGTGGCTTCGACCTCTTGCCGGCCAACCGAGACCTCGCGGGTGCCGAGGTGGAACTGGTTGATCTCGATGACCGGGAGCACCGCCTGGCCAAAGGCCTGGCGGACATCACCGCCGACTACGACATTGTGGTCATCGACTGCCCCCCATCGCTCTCGCTCCTCACGCTCAATGGGCTGTGCGCCGCCCATGGGGTGGTGATCCCCATGCAGTGTGAGTACTTTGCACTCGAAGGCCTCTCGGACCTGGTCAATTCGATCAAGCGGGTGCATGCGGGTCTGAACCGAGAGCTGCGAATCATTGGTCTGCTGCGGGTGATGTTCGACCCTCGCATGACCCTCTCCCAGCAGGTCAGCGACCAGCTCGAGCGGCACTTTGCAGAGAAGGTGTTTAAAACCGTGATTCCCCGAAATGTCCGACTGGCCGAGGCCCCCAGCCATGGGCAGTCCGGCCTCGATTACGACCCAGCCTCGCGGGGCTCTCAGGCTTATTTGTCGTTCGCCCAGGAGCTCGTGGCCCGAATGGGCATGGTGCGTGGCGCAGCAGCAGCACAGGAGGTGGCGCAATGAGCTTGAAGAAAAAAGGCCTCGGCCGTGGCCTGGAAGTCCTGCTGGGGGCCTCGACGCCGATGCAGGAGGCCACCGATGGTCTGGTGTCCCTGCCGCTCACGGCATTGCAGGCAGGCCGGTACCAGCCACGCCAGGCCATGGATGAGGCGGGGCTCGAAGAGCTTGCCGATTCCATTCGTCGACAGGGCGTCCTGCAGCCCATCGTCGTGCGGCCAATCAGCACCGGCACCGACACCGTGGCCTACGAGATCATCGCCGGCGAGCGCCG
>JBEARM010000043.1:0-11498 GCA_041163175.1 Pseudomonadota bacterium
GCGATGCGCTCGATGGAGAGATCGGTATGAACCATCTCGCGAAGCCAGGACTCCGGAATTCTCATGATGGGCTAGGAAAATTGGCGCAGAAAGCGCAGGTCGTTTTCGAAGAAGAGGCGAAGATCACCAATGCCATAGCGCAGCATGGTGAGCCGCTCCAGGCCACTGCCAAACGCAAAGCCAACCACCTCTTCGGGATCAAACCCAAAGTGGCGGATCACGTTGGGGTGGACTTGTCCCGCCCCCGAAATCTCCAGCCACCTGCCCTTCAGTGGGCCGCTGGAAAAACGCATGTCCACCTCCACCGAGGGCTCCGTGAACGGAAAGAACGACGGGCGAAAGCGCAGGTCGAGTTGATCGTCCTCGAAGAAACGGCCCAGGAAGTCGTGGTAGACCCCCTTGAGGTCTGCAAAGCTCACACGGTCGGAGAGCCAGAGGCCTTCGACCTGATGGAACATGGGCGAATGGGTGGCATCGCTGTCCACCCGATAGGTACGACCTGGCGCAATGAGCTTGATGGGCGGCGGATGGGTCTGGGCGTAGCGCACCTGCATGGGGCTGGTGTGGGTGCGCAGCAGCAGTGGCAGGCCTGATTCGTCGCGGTCCTCGAGATAGAAGGTGTCCTGCATGGAGCGCGCAGGATGATTCTCGGGATTGTTCAGCGCCGTGAAGTTGAACCAGTCGGTCTCAATCTCTGGACCGTCGGCCACATCAAAGCCAATCGACTGGAAGATTTCCTGAACACGGCGCCAGGTTCGCACCACAGGGTGCAGGCCGCCCACGAAGGGGCCGCGACCAGGAAGAGAGACATCGATGGCCTCTTGGGCCAGACGGGCATGGAGCTGGGCTTGACCGAGCTGATCTCGGCGAGCCTGCAGCAGCCCTTCAATTTTGGCCTTGACCTCATTGAGCGCGGCGCCCTCGGCCTTGCGGGCCTCCGGATCCATCTTGCCAAGGCGCTTGAGCTGTTCGGTGAGAAGCCCTGTCTTGCCAAGAAAGCGCGCCTTGGCATCCTCGAGCGCAGGCGCATCCGGGGCAGCCTCGAAGGCGCGTTGCGCCTCCGAGACGAGCTGGTTGAGATCCGACATGCCCGGGGGTTAAGCCCCGAGGGCGATCTTCACTTTGGCCACGATGGCTGCAAATGCGGGCTTGTCCATCACGGCGAGGTCGGCCAGCACCTTGCGATCCATATCGATGTTGGCCTTCTTCAGACCAGCAATGAAACGGCTGTAGCTGAGGTCGTTCGCACGGCAGGCCGCGTTGATGCGCGTGATCCAGAGTGCACGGAACACACGCTTGCGATTGCGACGATCGCGATAGGCGTACTGACCGGCACGCATGACCGCCTGCTTGGCCACACGAAAGACATTGTTGCGGCGGCCTCGGAAACCTTTTGCGAGGGCCAGAATTTTCTTGTGACGGGCACGAGCCGTAACACCACGTTTGACGCGAGGCATGTGAGTTCTCCTTTACGCGTAGGGCATCATGTCGCGAACATGCTGCACATCCGAGGGATGCACAGTGAGCGTGCCGCGAAGCTGACGCTTGTTCTTGGTGGTGCGCTTGGTCAGGATATGACGCTTGGTGGCGTGCGCGCGCTTGATCGACCCACTGCCGCGGGCGATGAACCGCTTGGAGGCGGCCTTCTTCGTTTTCATCTTGGGCATGACTGCTCCTCTGATTTGGTCTCGGCGGGTGGTGGGCACCTTGCCCTCACTTGTTGAACCCTCAGCGACCTTCTTCCAACTGCCTTACAACTCGACTGCCTTACTTCTTCTTCTTTGGCGCCACCACCATGACCATCTGGCGGCCTTCTAACTTGGGCATTTGTTCCACCTGGGCCAGCTCGCCGAGGTCGGACTTCACGCGTTCCAGCATTCGCATTCCGAATTCCTGGTGGGCCATCTCGCGCCCACGAAACCGGATGGTGATCTTGGCCTTGTCGCCCTCTTCCAGGAACCGAGTGAGGTTGCGCATCTTGACCTGGTAGTCGTTGTCATCGGTGCCGGGGCGAAACTTCACCTCTTTCACCTGGATGATCTTCTGCTTGGCCTTGGCCTCCTGAGCCCGCTTCTGCTCCTGGTACTTGAACTTCCCGAAATCCATGAGCTTGCACACCACCGGCACTGCCTGAGGGGCAATCTCGACAAGGTCTACTTCTGCTTCTTCGGCCATCCGGATCGCCTCATTGAGGGTCACGATTCCGATGGCTTCATTTTCTAATCCAACCAGCCGCACCTGCGAGGCTGTGATTTCACCGTTGATTCGGTGGCTTCGTTCTGTAGCGATTGCGTTGCCTTTCTAAAAAATAAAAACGCCCTATTTCCGCTGCTCGACTGTTTCGGACAGGAGCTCGAAAAAGGCGCTCATCGACATGCTTCCGAGGTCTTCACCCCCACGGGCTCGGACCGCCACCTGCTCAGAATCTTTTTCTTTCTGGCCAACGACCAGCACAAAAGGAATCTTTTGCAGGCTTAATTCCCTGATTTTGTAGGAAATTTTGTCGTTTCGCAAATCAGCATCGGCGCGAAAGCCCCGGGCTTGTAATCTTTTCGCAACAGACTGGGCGTAGTCGGCCTGGTTTTCGGTGATGCTCGCCACGGCCACCTGCAGGGGGGCCAGCCAGCAGGGCATGGCTCCCGCATGGTTCTCGATGAGAATGCCGATGAAACGCTCGAGCGAGCCCACAATGGCCCGATGCAGCATGACGGGGTGGCGACGGGTATTGTCCTCGGCCACATACTCAGCACCAAGGCGCACGGGCATGTTGAAATCGACCTGAATCGTGCCGCACTGCCAGATTCGCCCGAGCGAGTCCTTCAGGCTGTATTCGATCTTCGGGCCGTAAAAGGCGCCCTCGCCCGGCAGCAGCTGCCAGTCCACCCCAACCCGATCGAGCGCCTCTGAGAGCGCCTTTTCCGCCTTGTCCCAGCTCTCGTCGGAACCCACCCGATTGGGCGGACGGGTCGAGAGGCGGTAAATGACGTCATGAAAGCCGAAGTCCTTGTAGACCTCGAGCAGCTTTTGGGTAAAGGCGTAGACCTCTGCCTGGATCTGGTCTTCAGTACAAAAGATATGGCCATCGTCTTGGGTAAAGCCGCGGACCCGCAGCAGACCGTGAAGGCTTCCAGATGATTCATTGCGATGGCAGGAGCCGAACTCGCCATAGCGCAAAGGCAGGTCTCGGTAGCTGCGAAGATTGGAATTGAACACCTGGACATGGCCCGGACAGTTCATGGGCTTGACGGCGTAGTCTCGATTCTCCGAAGCCGTGGTGAACATGTTGTCTTTGTAGTGCTCCCAATGGCCCGACTGCTCCCACAGGCTGCGGTCGAGGATCTGAGGGCAACGAATTTCTTGATACCCCGAGGACAGGTAGACATGCCGCAGGTACTGCTCCACCTGCTGCCAGATGGTCCAGCCCTTGGGGTGCCAAAACACCAAGCCAGGTGCGTTGTCCTGGAGATGAAAGAGGTCGAGGGACTTGCCAAGCTTGCGATGGTCTCGGCGCTCGGCCTCTTCGAGCTGGTGCAGGTACTGCTCGAGGTCCTCTTTTTTGGCCCAGGCCGTGCCGTAGACCCGTTGGAGCATCTCATTGCGATGGTCGCCTCGCCAGTAGGCGCCGGCCACCTTCATGAGCTTGAAGACCTTGAGCTTTCCTGTAGAAGGCACATGCGGGCCACGACAGAGGTCGACAAAGTCGCCCTCGCGGTAGAGCGAGATCTGCTCGCCTGCCGGAATGCTGGCAATGATCTCGGCCTTGTAATGCTCACCCATCGACTTGAACAGGCCCACAGCGGCATCGCGGTCCATGACCTCTCGGGTCACAGGCTCATCCTTGCTGGCCAGTTCGCGCATCTTCGACTCGATGGCGGCAAGATCCTCTGGCGTCAGCGGGCGTTTGTAGGAGAAATCGTAATAAAAGCCGTTGTCGATGACGGGGCCGATGGTGACCTGCAGGTCTGGAAACAGACTCTTGGCCGCATAGGCCAGCAGGTGCGCCGTGGAGTGCCGAATGATGTCCAGACCCTCTGGGTCTTTCTCGGTGACAATCGCCAGCGCCGCGTCTTGATCGATGAGGTGATGGGTGTCAACGAGCTGACCGTTGACCCGCCCGGCCAGTGCAGCCTTGGCCAACCCCGCCCCGATGCTTGCCGCCACCGCGGCCACGGTCACGGGAGATTCGAATGAGCGAACAGACTGATCTGGAAGGGTGATGTTGACCATATGGGCTTGATTGGTAGGCGCGATTGGACTCGAACCAACGACCCCCACCATGTCAAGGTGGTGCTCTAACCAGCTGAGCTACGCGCCTGCCGAAAACAGAAGCCGCAGTGTAGCAGACCTATCCCGCCCGAATCCCGAGCTCTACTCCCACTTTTCGCCATTCCAGGCGGTCTTGGTCGAGGCTGTGCTGGGTCAATGGATGCCTGGAGAGCCAAGCCTTGGGCAGGCTCAACTCAAACTGACGGCCATCCCCCACCAGCGCAATCGAGGGCAGCTTCGCATCGGAGCGGTTTCGGAAAAACACGGCCGCCAGCCGCAGACACAGAACTGCAGCCCAGGGAACAGCCTCACCCACCATGGGCATGACCTTGCCCAGCTTGCCCACATGGCCCATGGCGAGCGTGGACATGATGCGCTGGTCGCGCCGCGAGAAGCCCGGCATGTCGGCCTGCGCCAGGATGTAAGCAGTGTGCTTGTGAAAGCTGTTGTGGGAGATGGAATGTCCGATCTCCAGCAGGCTGGCCGACCAGCCAATGAGGGCCGACATCTCGGCCTTCTCCTCACGGCTGCCACCCGATAACTGCATCCAGAGCGACTGCGCCAGAGCTCCCACTCGCGAGGCCTGGGCTCGGTCCACCTGATAACGCTTCATGAACTGCTCCACGGTGTGGATTCGCATGTCGTCATGCCGGGCACGACCCAAAACGTCGTAGAGCACCCCTAGGCGAAGGGCTCCATCAGCGTAGTGCATCTCCTCGATCTTGAGCTCTTCAAAGGCGGCCATCATGATCACCAGCCCTCCGACAAAGACCGGCATGCGGTCCACCTTGAGGCCTGGCAGGGCTGCGTCTTCGACCCGACCGGCCTTGATCAATAGGCCACGAACATGCTCCATGCCCTCCAAGGTGATGCGGTGGCTGGTGTCTCCAAGGGCCACCAGAACGTCTTGAATGGCCCTGGCCGAGCCACTCGAGGCCACCGCCCGCTCCCAACCATGACGACGATAGGCCGCACTGATGACCTGGATGCTGCGCCGGGCCTCAAAGATGGCGTCCTTAAAGCCCGATCGGGTGATGTCTCCGCCGGGGAAGAAATCTCGGCTGAACCGAATACAGCCCACAAACACGCTCTCGAGCAGTTCGGCATCGTAGTTGGTGCCAATGATGAACTCTGTGGAGCCGCCGCCAATGTCGATGACCAGGCGGCGGGCACCATCGGCTGCCAGGGAGTGGGCCACCCCGTTATAAATAAGGCGGGCCTCCTCCTTGCCCGCAATGACCTCGATGGGGAACCCCAGGGCAGCCTCGCAGGTCTTCAGAAATTCGGCCCCGTTCTTGGCCACTCGAAAGGTATTGGTGGCCACAGCCCTCACATGCTGGGTGTCAAATGCGCGAAGGCGCTCCCCGAAGCGCTGGAGGGCCGAGATGGCACGGGCCTGGGAGGCGGCGTCGAGCCGCTTGTCAGCAGACAAGCCCGAGGCCAGGCGCACCACATCCTTGAGGCTGTCGAGCGGAGAAATCTGTGGGCCCGCGGGCGTGCTCTGCACGCGCCCGATGAGCAGGTGGAACGAATTCGACCCGAGATCCACCGCTGCGACCAGCTCTGGATCGTTTTGTATTTGGGCCAACACAGTCGCCATGGCCGGATTATAGGTGGCTAAACTGGAGAGAAGATGAAATCAAAAAAGCCCGCCCCCACGCCGGTCTTCCACACCGAGGGCCAGCCCGGCCAGAGCCGTTACCTCAATCGAGAACTCAGCCTGCTCGCCTTCAATGAGCGCGTGCTGGCCATGGCCGAATGCCTCGAGACCCCCCTGCTCGAGCGGCTGCGGTACATCTGTATTGTCTCGAGCAACCTCGATGAGATCTTCGAAATTCGAGTCTCTGGCCTCAAGGCGAAGATCCGCCAGGGCGCGGGCGACCTGCCCGACCTCGATGGCTACACAGCCGCCCAGAGCTTTCAAGATGTTCAGCTGCGGGCCCACCGCCTGGTAGAGCGCCAGTATCGAATCCTCAACCAGGGCATCCTGCCCGCCCTCGAGCAGACCGGCGTCAAGATCCACCTCACCACCAGCTTTACCCCGGCCCAACGCAAATGGGCCCACCAGTATTTTGTGAAGGAGGTCATGCCCGTTCTCACGCCGATTGGGCTCGATCCTTCACACCCCTTCCCACGCACCCTGAACAAGAGCCTCAATTTCATTCTCGAGATGGAGGGCCGCGACTCGTTTGGCCGTGCATCACGGGCAGCGGTGGTGCAAGCCCCTCGTGTGCTGCCCAGGCTCATTCGCGTACCCAAGCAGGTCTCCGGCCACCCCCACGGCTTCATGCTGCTGAGCTCCATCCTTCAAGACAACGTGCCAGCCCTGTTTCCGGGCATGGATGTCAAGGGGGTGTATCAGTTTCGTGTCACCCGCAACAGCGACTTATTCGTGGATGACGAAGAAGTCACCGACCTGAGAGAGGCCTTAAAGGGCGAGCTCTCCCAGCGACAGTTCGGGGACTCGGTGCGGCTCGAGGTGGCAGATGCCATTCCAGACACCCTGCTCGACCTGCTTCTGCGCGAATACAAGCTTGGCCAGGAGGATTGCTACCGGGTGCCGGGGCCGGTGAACCTGGTGCGCCTCATGAGCATGCCGGACCAGGTCGACCGGCCCGATCTCAAGTTTCCGGCCTTCTCAGCCCGCCATCCAGAGGCCTTCGTCGGGAAGAATCACTTCGAGGTCATCTCCAATCAAGATGTGCTCGTGCATCACCCCTACGAGAGCTTCAGTGCCGTGGTCGACTTTTTGCGGACCGCCTCAGAAGACCCCTCCGTGGTGGCCATTAGCATGACCGTCTACCGAACCGGTCAGACCTCCTCGCTCATGGAGTCGCTCATTGTTGCGGCCCGCTCCGGCAAAGAGGTCACCGTGGTCGTGGAGCTCATGGCCCGATTCGACGAGGAGACCAACATCAACTGGGCTTCGCGCCTAGAGGAGGTGGGTGCCCATGTGGTCTTCGGCGTGGTGGGCAACAAAACCCACGCCAAAATGTGCCTTGTGGTGCGCAAGGAGAAAACTGGTCTGCGCCGCTATGTCCACATCGGCACGGGCAACTACCACCCCCGCACCGCCAGCCTGTATGAGGACTTTGGCCTCTTTACCGCCAACCCAGACCTTTGCCAGGACGCACACGAGGTTTTCCACCAGCTCACGGGGCTTGGCAAGGCACGGGCCCTGCGCAAGATCTGGCAGTCGCCGTTTACCCTTCACTCCAATGTGCTCAAGGCCATCCGCAAGGAGACGCTCATTGCCAAGCAAGGCGGCAAGGCCCAGATCATGGCCAAGATGAATTCTCTCGTCGAGCTCGCCGTGGTCGAGGCGCTCTATGCGGCGAGCCAGGCCGGGGTGCAGGTAGACCTCATCGTGCGGGGCATTTGTGTGCTTCGCCCTGGCGTGCCGGGTCTGTCTGAAAACATTCGTGTTCGAAGCACGATCGGCCGCTTCTTGGAACACAGCCGCCTTTTTTACTTTCGCAACGAGGGGGCCGAGGATGTCTATATCTCGAGCGCCGACTGGATGGACCGCAACTTCTTCCGGCGTGTGGAACTGGCCTGCCCAATTCTAGACAAAGCCTTGAAGCGCCGGGTGATTCGAGAAGGCCTGCGGCTTCACCTCACCGACAACGCCTCGAGCTGGCAGATGCGGGCCGATGGCGTTTACACAGTGCGGCGACGCACCGATACCAATCGCAAGGCTGTGCAGGACACCCTTCTGCAGATGGCGCTCTAAGCCCGGAGCCTCGGGCCCAACACCAGCAGTGGAATAAGCCCCACCAGGGCGATGGTGAGCGAGGGCCAGGCCGCCTGGGCCAGGCGCTCATCCGCAGCAAACTGATGGGCTGCCGTGGCGAGGGTCTCGACATTCATCGGCCGCAGCACCAGTGTCAGGGGAAGCTCCTTGACCACGTCCACAAACACCAGAAGGCCTGCCACCGCGGCGCTGCCTCGAAGCACGGGCCAGTGCACGCGAAACACGACCTGCTGAGCCGACAGCCCGAGGCTGCGGGCCGACCAGTCCAGGTTGTTGGTCAGCCGCCCCAGGCCAACCTCGACGCTGGAGTAGCCCACGGTGAAGAATCGGGTGAGGTAGCCGCCGATCAGCAGCACGCTGGTGGCCGTGAGCGTCACTCGCCAGTCAAAAAGGCTCATGGCGGCCTGCGTCAAGAACGCACTCCAGCCAAGCAGGCCGAGGGCCACCACCAGACCAGGCACGGCATAGCCCGATGAGGCCAGTTGCAGGCCCTTGGCGAGCCAACCCCCTTGCATGCTGCGCTGGCCATAGGCCAGCACGATGGCCATTGGAAGAATCACGGCCAGGGCATATAAGCCATAGAAGGCCGTCTGGAGGGTCTGCCGCATCAGGCTACTCAACGCAATTGGCTCGGCCGAGGACAGCCCCGCGACAAGCAGTAACGCCACAGGCAGCACAAACCCAAATAAGCCACCGAGACTGCACACCAGCGGAACCCAATATCGCGCCTTGCCTTGCAACGGCAGGCGTGGCCGCGCCTGCCCCGGCCGCCCCGTGAAGCCCGCTCGCCCTCGCGCCACCCGCTCCCAGGCCAGGATGAGCACGGCCAGCCCCAGCATGCCCACGCCCATCAGTGCGGCCGCTGAGCGATCGCCATAGCCAAACCATGTCTTGAAAAGCCCCGTGGACAGCGTCTGCACCGAGAAGAAGGCCACGGTGCCGTAATCGGCCAGGCACTCCATGATGACCAGGGCGCTGCCCGCCACCAGCGCCGGCCTGGCCAAGGGCAGCACCACGCGGTAGAAAGCACCCGCAGGTGATAGCCCCAATGAGCGGGCCGCCTCCGAGAGGTTCACCTGCCGGTCTTCGAAGGCAGTCTTGGCGAGCAGGGCCACGTAGGGGCTCAGCGCCACACCCAGCACAAAAATGGCACCCGGCAAGGAGCGAATCTCAGGCCAGATCGCCTGAAACTCCTGCTTGGAGAGCCCAACCCACAGCGCAAACATCTGAAACCACTGGGCCAACCATCCGGAGAAGTCCAGGGCATCGGTGTAGGCATAGGCCACCACATAGGCGGGCAGCGCCATTGGGAGGATCATGGCCCACTCCAATGCGACCCGGCCCCGAAACTCGTATTGGCTCAGAAACCAGGCGGCCGGCAGGCCCAGAATCCATGCCACCGCCAAACTCCCGAGGCAGAGCAAGACGCTGTTGAGGAGGTAAATGGGCAGCACCGTCTGGGCCATCCAGCCCAGTGCGGACGGATCCGCAAAGGCAGCCATCCCAAGCCAGGCCACTGCGATCAGCGGGGCCGCAATTGCGAGAATAAAACCAAGGGAGACGGTAGAGCGCAGTACCCGACTTTGCATACGCAGACACTATACTGGGGCCCATGTCTGAGTCCCTTCAAATCGATGCGATCACCATCCGTTACCCGGACACAGCCCACGGAGCCGATGCGGTCCGAGGGCTGAGCCTGGACCTCGCCGAGGGAGAGATTGCCTGCCTGGTGGGGCCATCAGGCTGCGGCAAGAGCAGCCTGCTTCGGGCCATTGCCGGCTTCGTGCAGCCGGTGACCGGACGCATTCTGCTTGGTCGCCGAATGCTCTTTGGCCCTGGCGTGAACCTGGCGCCAGAGACGCGCGGCATCGGCATGGTCTTTCAGGACTACGCCCTCTTTCCGCACCTACGACTCGAGGAGAACGTGCTCTTTGGCCTGACGGCAGGTCGCCCCAAGGCGGCCGACGAGCAGGCACGACAGCGTGCGCGCGACATGATCGAACTGGTCGGCCTGCGTGCCTTTGCCGACCGCTACCCGCACGAGATCTCCGGCGGTCAGGCCCAGCGCGTGGCACTGGCCCGAGCATTGGCCCCAGCCCCTGGCCTTCTGCTACTCGATGAGCCCTTTTCCAACCTAGACCTCAACCTGCGGGCCCGACTGGCCCGAGAGGTTCGTGACATTCTCAAGACCGCAGGGCAGACCGCCGTGCTGGTGACACACGACCAGGCAGAGGCCTTCACCATGGCCGACCAGCTTGGGGTGATGTTTGATGGTCAGCTTGCCCAGTGGAGCAGTCCCTATAACGTCTACCACGAGCCCTGCTCCCCCAAGGTGGCCCGCTTCATTGGTGAAGGCGCAATGGTCAGCGGCCTTCAGACTCACCACGAGGTGAGCACCCCGTTGGGCACCTTGGCCCTGGCGCCCTGCTGCTGCAACGAGAAAATTCAGTCGGAGGAGGTGCGTGTATTGCTGCGCCCCGATGACGTCGTGCATGACGATGAGAGCCCGCTTCAGGCCAAGGTCATCCGCAAGAGCTTTCGTGGCGCCGACTTCCTCTACACGCTGGAACTGCCCAATGGCGAGCAGATTCTCTCGCTCGTCCCGAGCCACCACGACCATCCCCTGGATGAGCCCATCGGCATTCGGCTCGAGGCCGACCACGTGGTGACCTTCCCTGCACACGCCAATGTCGCAGAGGCCTTCGAGCGCAGTGAAGGACACTGAGGCTGTTGTTGTTCGCCTGCTGATTGCAGGCGAGGAGCCCACCAGACGGATCGCTATTCAAGAATTGGGGCCCGAATCGGCCCCAGAGGTGCTGCTCTGCCTGCCAGGCCTGCTTGAAACCCATGAGAGCTTCAGTGGCCTACAAAGAGAATTGGGCCATGACCACCGGCTCTTTATCGTCGACCACGCCGGACGCGGCGACAGCGACCCCATGAAGGAAGCCTCCCACTACCGAATGAGCCGCTACCTGAGCGACATTGGCGTGGCGCTGGCCTATGTCCAGGGCCGAATGGCGTCCTCAGCAAAGACATCGAGCAATTTTCGTGAATCTCGGCCTCCCCCTCGGCTGCATTTGGTGGGGACCAGCATGGGGGGAATTCTGGCAATGGCCATCGCGGCCCAACAGCCAGCGGGCCTGGCCAGCGTGGTGCTCAACGATGTGGCCTGTCTGCTGCCCTGGGCTGGCATTTTTGGGCTAATGACCGGCCTTGGCGCTGCCACGAAGGGAGCAGCGCTCTTTGGCAATCATCGCGAGGTGGCCGAGGACCTTCAGATCGACCACCGCCTGCTGCGGGCTGTTCAACAGCCCAAGCACCTCGACATCGTGCACCAGACGACCATGCACGGTGTGGACTTCCGAGAGACGTTTTCACAAGTGACGCAGCCGGTGCTGCTCATCAAGGCGGGGCAGAGCGATGTGGTGGATGACCAAGCCATCGAGGCCACACGTCGATGCAACCCACTGGGTGAGAC
>JBEARM010000044.1:0-11180 GCA_041163175.1 Pseudomonadota bacterium
CGCGCCCGCATCGCCGCCGATCGTCACGTAGGTGTCGATGGCCGACGTGGCGGGATTCGACAGGCTGGGCAGCCACGAGCCGCCCGCGAAGTCCTCGTGGATGAAGCTCGATCCGGCGAGATTCGAGAGATCGACGGCATTCTCTATTGCAACGACGGCGACTGGGTGGAAAGCCTGTCTGCCCTCGTTGAAACCCATGCGGGCGAACTCAAGATCATTCACTGGCCCTATCGGGCCAAGAAGCAAAATGGAGCCCCACAGCTTGCTGAATCCATCGACACCGTCTCATAAGCATCTCGTCATCGTCACCGACGCGTGGCATCCGCAGGTCAACGGTGTGGTTCGCACCCTGATGAACACCTCCAGAGAAGTTCAGGCCATGGGCTACAAGGTGTCCATGATCACCCCCGAGGCCTTCCGGTCAGTGCCCTGCCCGAGTTACCCCGAGATTCGGCTGGCCCTGACGACCTCTCGAACCATCGACTCGAGAGTTGAGTCGCTCGCCCCAGACGCGCTACACATTGCCACCGAGGGCCCGCTGGGATGGGCCGCAAGGGCGGCCGCCAGGCGGCGTGGCTGGCAGTTCACCACCGCCTTTCACACCCGTTTCCCAGAGTATGTGAACGCCAGAACGGGCATTCCGGTCAGCTGGCTCTATGCCCTGTTTCGCCACTTTCACTCGCCCTCCAAGGCGGTGCTAGCCCCCACGAAGGCCATCATCGATGACCTGAACAAATGGCGCTTTGGGAATGTGACCTACTGGAGCCGGGGTGTGGACCACGGCATCTTCTTCCCGCGCTGTGAGCAGACCAGGCCCAACCCAGAGAAGCCCATCTTCATCTATGTCGGCCGCCTGGCCGTGGAGAAGAACATTGAGGCCTTCTTGTCACTCGAGCTGCCCGGCGAAAAATGGGTGGCCGGAGAGGGCCCCTTGGAGGCCACACTGAAGGCGCGTTACCCGAGTGTCAATTGGATTGGTGTGCTCCCACAAGACAAGCTCGCCGAGGTCTATAGCCAGGCCGATGTCTTTGTCTTTCCGAGCCTGACCGACACGTTCGGGCTTGTCATGGTGGAGGCCATGGCCTGCGGACTTCCGGTGGCAGCCTATCCCGTGGCCGGCCCGATCGATGTCGTGGGCACGAGCAAGGCTGGTGCGTTATCCAATGATTTGCGCCAGGCCTGCCTCGCCTGCCTGGAGATTCCGCGTGAGGCCGCGCTGGAGCGGGCAGCACAATTTACTTGGCAAGCGGCCACGGAGCAGTTTGAGGCTGCCCTCGTGCCCATGGTTCCAAATTAATCAGCCGAAACGGCCAGTGATGTAGTCTTCGGTTTCCTTCTTCTGCGGCTTGATGAAGATTTCATCCGTTTTTCCAAACTCCACGAGTTCACCCAAGTACATGTAGGCCGTGAAATCGGAGACGCGCGCAGCCTGCTGCATGTTGTGGGTGACGATGGCCACGGTGTAGTCAGTCTTCAACTCATGCACGAGTTCTTCCACCTTGGCGGTAGAGATTGGGTCCAGTGCGGAGGTGGGCTCATCGAGCAGAATGACCTTGGGCTTGACCGCCACCGAACGGGCGATGCACAAGCGCTGCTGCTGGCCGCCGGAGAGCGACAGGCCACTCTGGCCGAGCTTGTCTTTCACCTCACCCCAAATGGCAGCTTTGGTCAGCGCCCACTCCACGCGCTCGTCCATCTCGGCCTTGTTCATATTCTCGTAGAGCCGCACACCAAAGGCGATGTTTTCATAGATGGACATTGGAAAGGGCGTGGGCTTCTGGAAGACCATACCCACCTGGGCGCGCAACAGATTCAGGTCTTGCTTGGGTGAGAGGATATTTTGGCCGTAGAGGTTGATCTCGCCCTCGGCCCGCTGCCCTGGATACAGGCTGTACATGCGGTTGAGGGTGCGCAACAGCGTGGATTTTCCACAGCCCGACGGGCCGATGAAGGCCGTGACCTTGCGCTCAGCAATGTCGAGGTGAATGTCCTTGAGACCCTGGAACTTTCCGTAGAAGAAGTTCAGGCGTCGGCACTCAATGGCGTTGACGATCGACACATCGGTGGTTTCAGTCACGGTGGTTTCGGACATGTTTAATTCCTCTGAAATTTACGCTTGTACTTTTTCTCGGAAAAGCACCCGGGCAATGATGTTGAGCACAAGCACGGTGAGCGTGATCAACAAGGCGCCGCCCCAGGCCAGCCGAATCCAGTTGTCGTAAGGGCTCATGGCAAACTGGAAGATCACCACAGGCAGGTTGGCCATGGGGCCATTCATGTCCGTGGAGAAGAACTGGTTGTTCAGCGCGGTGAACAGCAACGGCGCGGTCTCGCCACTGATTCGGGCCAAGGCCAGCAGGAGACCTGTGATCACACCTGCCTTGGCGGCTCTTAGGGTGACAAAAGTGGCGACCTTCCAACGTGGCGCACCCAACGAGAAGGCGGCCTCCCGAAGACTGCCAGGTACCAGCCGCAGCATGTTCTCGGTGGTTCGAACCACCACCGGCACGGCAATCAAG
Organism: Pseudomonadota bacterium; assembly: GCA_041163175.1. GTDB lineage: Bacteria > Pseudomonadota > Gammaproteobacteria > Burkholderiales > Burkholderiaceae_A > Hahnella. The sequence continues at coordinate 2,520 of JBEARM010000044.1, forward strand.
GCCAGGGCCAAGCTGCCAGCCCAGCCAGAGAAATGCTTCACCTGCGCGACCAAAATGGCATACACAAAAAGCCCCAGCACAATCGAGGGGGCCGACAGCATGATGTCCGTCACGAACCGTGTGATCTCGGCCGTCTTGCTCTCATCGCCGTACTCCGCAAGGTAAACACCCGCGAAGATGCCAATCGGTGTGCTCACCAGGGCCGTGACTGCGACCATCATGAAGCTGCCCACAATGGCATTGGCCAGGCCGCCACCCTCCGAACCCGGGGCCGGGGTGGACTGGGTGAACATGGCCCAGTCGAGTGCGGCAAAGCCATTCTTGAAGAGAATGAAGAGGATCCAGAGCAGCACGAAGAGACCCAGCGCCATGGCCAGCATGGACAGGCTTAGGCCAATGCGGTTCACCCACATGCGTTTGTTGTAGAGATTTGTATTCATCGCCAGCGCCCTAGGTTCTTGTTCCCTTGGCCCGCTCGGTTCGAATGATCAGGATCTTGGCCAGGGCCAACACCACAAACGTGATCACGAACAGAAGGAAGCCAAGCGCAAACAAGGTGGAGAGGTGGAAATCGCCGGCCTCGGCAAACTCGTTGGCCAGGGTTGAGGCAATGGACGTGCCTGGTGCAAACAAGGAGGGGAGCAGCCTCTGCGAGTTTCCAATCACAAAGGTCACGGCCATGGTCTCACCCAGGGCACGGCCCAGGCCGAGCATGATGCCGCCGATCACACCCTTCTGGGTGTAGGGCAGCACCACATGCCGCACCACCTCATAGGTGGTGCATCCCACGCCGTAGGCAGACTCCCGAAGGATGGGAGGAACAATCTCAAAAACATCCCGCATCACTGCGGCGATGAACGGGAGAATCATGAAGGCGAGGACGATTCCGGCGGCCAGAATGCCGATGCCGTTCATGGCACCACCGAACAGTGGCGCAATGATGGGCATCTGGCCCAGGGTGGACTGGAGTGCCGGCTGCCCATGCTCCGCGAATAGTGGCGCGAAGATGAAGAGGCCGAACATTCCATAAATGATGGAGGGCACCGCGGCCAGCAATTCCACAGCCGTGCCCAGTGGGCGCCGCAACCAGGTGGGGCAAGTCTCGGTCAGGAACAGGGCAATGCCGAAAGAGAGAGGCACTGCAATGACCAGCGCAATGGTCGCGCTCATGATGGTGCCGTAGATGGCGATGAGGGCACCAAACTCTTCGTTGATGATGTCCCACTCAATTCGCCAGACAAATTCGATGCCAAATTTTTGAAACGCGGGCCAAGCGTTGAACAACAGGGAACCGATGATGCCAACCAAGGCAATGAGCACCAGCAGGGAGAAGGCCATTGTGACCTTGTGAAACAAGAAGTCCTGCGTCTTCTGACGCGCCACCACCGACAGCATCCGCTGATGGGAGACTGCCTCTGGTGACATCTGTTGGGTCTGACTCATGCTGACTCCTGACAACACCGATGAAAAACCTGGCCTAGAAGGCTAGGCCAGGTTTCTAACTGCTATCAAAACACGAATTACTGGTTTTGAATCTGCGACCAGACTTTCGAACGGATCTGCGCGGTCAGGCTGTCGGGCAGGGGCACATAGTCGAGATCGAGTGCCAGTTGCTTGCCGTTCTTGAAGGACCAGTCGAAGAACTTGAGTGCGTCGGCCGAGGCTTTCTTGTCAGCAGGCTGCTTGTACATCAGGATGAACGAAGCCGTCGAGATGGGCCAGGAATCCGCACCAGGCTGATTCACGATGGACAGGCCCATGCCAGGAACGCTGAACCAGTCTGCGCCAGCCGCAGCGGCAGCAAAGGTCTTGTCATCTGGGCGAACAAACTTTCCGTCCTTGTTCTGAAGCGACATGTAAGGAATGTTGTTCTTCTTGGCGTAGGCATACTCCACATAGCCAATCGCACCCTTCACACGCGACACGTTCGCGGCCACACCCTCGTTGCCCTTGCCGCCGATCGAAGAGGCTGCAGGCCACTTCACGGCAGCACCCTTGCCAACCTTCTCAGCCCAGGGCTTGCTGACGGTGGTGAGGTAGTCGGTGAAGTTAAAGGTTGTGCCCGAGCCGTCTGCACGGTGGACCACCGTGATGGTCTGATCCGGCAGCTTCTTTCCAGGGTTGAGGGCAGCAATCTTGGGGTCGTTCCAGTTCACGATCCAGCCCATGAACATCTCGGCCAGAACCTCGCCCGTGATGCGCATCTCGCCAGGCTTAAAGCCGTCGAGGTTAAACACAGGAATGGTGCCACCAATGATGGCTGGGAATTGCACCATGCCGTCTTTGTCAAGGTCTGCACCCTTGACCGGAGCGTCGGACGCACCGAAGGTCACGGTCTTGGCGCGGATCTGGCGCAAGCCGCCTGAGGAACCGATGGACTGATAGTTCAGGGAGGCACCGGTTTCTTTCTTGTAGGCCTCGGCCCACTTGGCATACACGGGGTAAGGGAACGTGGCGCCCGCGCCGGTGATGGTTTGTGCAGCAGCATGCAGGCTAAACGCCATGGCCGCGCCGCCGATCAAAACTTTCGTAAACATGTTTTTCATGAAATGCCTCTTTCTGGAATCAATGAACAGAAGGGGAACAACGCCAACACTCAGCGTTATCCCGAAGGCTACCGACCCGATGTGACACTTCCATGACAGTTAGGGGGCGATGCGTGATCTGGGCAACCCAGCCGTGCAGAGCACAGCCATGGCCAGCATGGCGGCACTGCCGAGCAGGCAGCCCATGAGGCCAAAGCCCTGGTAGAGGAGGCCCGAGAGCAGCGTGCCCAGGAATCGGCCCACGGCATTGGCTGCGTAATAGAAGCCCACATCCTCGGCGGCCTTCTCCGAGCCTGCATAGGCGAGCACCAAATAGCTGTGGAGAGAGGAGTTCATGGCAAAGGCCAGCCCAAAGACGGCGAGGCCTGCCACAACCCATGGCCCCAACGGCGTGATGCCCTGCCAGACACCGGCCGCGATCGCCAAAGGCACCAAGGCCAGCCCAACGCCCCACCATTGGGCGGCAGGCACTTCCTTGGAGAGCCCATCGGTGCTCTTGCGAACGAACTGGGGCGCCATGGCCTGCACCATGCCGTAGCCAATGGTCCAGGCGGCCAGAAAGGCGCCCACTTCGGTGAAGGCCCAGCCCTGGGCATAGAGAAACACAGGCACCCCCACGACAAACCAGACATCTCGGGCGCCGAACAGGACCACACGGCCCGCCGCCAACAGATTGAGTGCTCGGGACTTTGAGAACAGTTCTCGGGCAGTCTTGGAGGCCTTCTGAGACTGGCCCATCCATGCGGGCAGCAGGAGCAAGACCCCAACGAGCACCACGGCCAGCAGGCCCGCCATGAGCCAGAGCGCCCCCTGAAAGCCAACGAGGTCCAACAGGAGGCCGCCCAAGAAAAAACCAACACCCTTCATGGCGTTCTTGCTGCCAGTAAACCAGGCCACCCATCGAAACAGCCGGCTCGAGGCATCGCCAGCCGTGAGCTTGATGGCCGACTTGCTCGCAGTCTTGGTGAGGTCCTTGGCCACACCACAGATGCCCTGGGCCACCACCACCCAGGCCACGGACAGCCAGGCTGACCAGTCCGGCGACACCATGGAGAGCACCAGAAAGCCGATGATCTGAGTGGCCAGCCCTACCGCCAGCATGCGCGAGATGCCATGCCGAGTCGCCAGCCAGCCGCCAATCAGGTTGGCCAGGACGCCCGCGGCTTCATAGAGCAGGAATAGGAAGGCCAGTGTAAAGGGTGAGTAGCCGAGCTTGAAGAAATGCAGGAGCACCAGCATGCGCAGGGCGCCGTCGGTGAGGGTGAAGCCCCAGTAGCTGGCCGTGACCAACACATACTGACGCACGCCCAAGCTTGGGTTCATGGGGCTACAAACGCCTCTCGGAACAGAGGGTTGCGTGGGCTAGAGGCCCACGGACCCTACATGGCAGGCCAAGTCCACCATGCGGCAGGCATAGCCCATCTCGTTGTCGTACCAGGCGTAGACCTTGAGCATGGTGCCGTCGGTGACCAGGGTCGAGGGCGCATCCACAATGCTGCTGCGGGTGTCTCGCGCGTAGTCGGCACTCACCAAGGGAATGGTCTCGTAGCCCAGGATGCCCTGCAGAGGCCCTTTTGCGGCCGCCCTCGCAAAGGCCTCATTGACCTCCTCGGCCGTGACCGCCCGGCTGAGTTCGAAGACACAGTCGGTGAGCGAGGCATTGAGCACCGGGGCCCGAACGGCATGGCCATTGAGCTTGCCCTTCAACTCGGGGTAAATGAGCGCGATGGCCGTGGCACTGCCCGTGGTGGTGGGTGCCAGGCTCATCATGGCGCTCCTGGCCCGACGCAGGTCTTTGTGAGGCGCGTCCACCACCAGGTTGGTGTTGGTGGGGTCGTGAATGGTGGTGATCTGGCCGTGCCGAATGCCGAACTGCTCATGAACAACCTTCACCACTGGGGCCAGGCAGTTGGTGGTGCAGGAGGCCGCCGTCACGATGGGATGGGAAGCCGGCAGGTATTGGTCGTGGTTCACACCCACCACCACATTGAGCACGCTCGGGTCCTTCACGGGTGCAGACACCACCACTCGTTTGGCCCCGCGGTCGAAGTGACCCTGCAGCGACTCGGGCGTGAGGAATTTTCCCGTGCACTCCAGCACCACATCCACGCCCTGGGCAGCCCAGTCGATGTCGCCCGGGGTGGCGTGGCTGGTGAATGCCATTCGATGGCCTGCGACCTCAATAGTGGTCCCATCGGCCTGGGCCGAAATGGGCACTCGCCAGCGGCCCTGCACGGTGTCGAAGGCCAAGAGATGCGCCGTGGCCGCCGCACCCCCCTTCAATTCGTTGAGATGCACCACCTCGAGTCGGTTGCCTGCACGGGGATCATCGGAGGGCCGCTCCGCCGCGCCCATGGCCGCCCGCAGTGCCAAACGGCCAATCCGGCCCATTCCATTGATGCCAACACGCACGACGAGACCTTTCGATTTTTGTGGAATTGTAAGTGTCGGAGAGCCCGATGACAGAATGATGACAACACTGCGCGAGCCGGGTGGTCGGCCGCGACTCGGCTCAGTAAGGCTGCTGGCCGGCGCCCAGCAGGAACGACTACTGAGCGGGCAGCTCCGCGGCCAGTCCCTCGGCCATGTCGGCTGCCGCCGCAGCGCTCTCGTGCTCCACCATGATGCGCAACAAAGGTTCCGTGCCGGAGGGTCGAATCAGAATGCGGCCTTGGCCCCGAAGCGACTGTTTGGCGGTCTGGTAGGCCGACTGAAACGAGGCATTGGCCTGCCAATCAAAGCCAGGCGGCAGGCGGCGGTTGACCAGCACCTGCGGCAACAGCTTCAACTCGGACACGTAGTCTGAAAGGCTCTGCTCCTGTCCCACCACAGCCGCCAGCACCTGCAAGGCGCTGATGATGCCGTCACCGGTCGTGTGGCGATCGAGACAGAGCAGGTGCCCCGAGGTCTCGCCCCCGAGCTGCCAGCCTGTCTCCTTGAGCATCTCCATGACATACCGGTCGCCCACCTTGGCCCGGCGGAAGTCTAGGCCCATGGTGCCGAGCCGCTGCTCCAGGGCGAGGTTGGTCATGAGCGTGCCCACCACACCGCCCACCGCCACCTTCCCCCGTTTGCTCACACGATGCTTGACGATCGCGTAGAGGAGTTCATCCCCACTGAAAATGCGCCCACTGGCATCGGCCATCATGATGCGATCACCGTCGCCATCGAGCGCAATGCCGTAATCGGCCTCGGCCGCCAGCACCATGTTGGCCATGGCCTCTGGGTGAGTCGCCCCCACCTGATGATTGATGTTCAGGCCATCGGGCTGGTGACCCATCCGAATGACCTCGGCCCCAAGCTCATGAAAGACATCGGCCGCCACGTGATAGGCCGCGCCGTGGGCGGCGTCTACCACCAGGCGCAGCCCCCCCAGGCTGAGGGACTGCGGGAAGCTGCTCTTGCAAAATTCAATGTACCGGCCTGCTGCGTCATCGATGCGCCGGGCCTTGCCGAGGTCTCTGGAGGCCACGCAGGCAATCTCTTGGGCCAAGGCCGCCTCGATCTCCAGCTCCACGCTGTCGGGCAGCTTCTCACCCTGGTGATCGAAAAACTTGATGCCGTTGTCATCGTAAGGGTTGTGCGAGGCGCTGATGACCACGCCAGCAGACAGGCGCAGGGTTCGCGTGAGATAGGCAATGGCCGGCGTGGGCATGGGGCCAGCCAGCATCACATCGACTCCCACGCTCGAGAAGCCCGACTCCAGGGCGGCCTCCAGCATGTAACCCGAAATGCGGGTGTCCTTGCCGATGAGCACTGCTGGCGATCGCCCGCGCTGGGCGAGGATACGACCAGCCGCCATGCCCAGGCGCAGCATGAAGGCGGGCGTGATGGGGGCCTCCCCCACGCGGCCACGGATGCCATCGGTTCCGAAGTATTGTCTGGTCATCGCACTATTTTAGGCCGGCCCAGACCCTGAGGGCGTCCGCTGTCTCCCGCACATCGTGGACGCGCAGCACCCGCGCGCCGGCGGTTGCGGCCATCACGGCGGCCGCCAGGCTTCCACCGAGACGGCTCAGAGGGCGGTCGAGCGGCCGCTGGCTCAGCTCCGCGATCATGCGTTTTCGGGACACCCCAACCAGCACCGGGCCCAGACGGGATAAGGCCGGCAGATGGCGAAAGAGTTGCTGGTTGTGGGAGATCGTCTTGCCAAAGCCAAAGCCAGGGTCAAGTAGGATTTGGTCACGCGACAGGCCTGCTGCCATCAGCCGCGACTGCTGCGCCTCTAAAAAGCCCGAGACCTCTGCCACGACATCATCGTAGTAGGGCGCAGACTGCATGGTCTGAGGCTCTCCCTGCATGTGCATGACGCAGGCCATGGCCCGGCACTGTTGGATCTCCGGCAACAAGGCCAGCATCGCGTCCGATTGAAAGCCCGACACATCATTCACAAGATCAATGCCCACGGCCAGTGCCTGCCGCACCACGCTGGGCCTGCGACTGTCGAGTGACACGGGAATGCGGAGTGGCTGCAGGGCCTCAAGCACGGGAAGGACGCGATCGGCTTCCTGCTGGGGCGAGACAGGCTGCGCCCCAGGCCGGGTGCTCTCCCCGCCAACATCGATGATGTCGGCACCCTCCTCCTTCATGCGATGGGCGGCCTCAAGGGCCTGCGAGAGCGCCATGTGGCGCCCACCATCGGAGAAGGAATCGGGGGTGACGTTCAGGATTCCCATGACCCAGGGGCGCTCGGCATCGAGCTCGAAGCGCCCACAGATCATGGGATGAACTTAGGCGGGTGCTGCTGCGCTGTCTGGTGCGATGTTGCCGCTCGGGCCAGCCCCGGCCGAGGGCGTGCTGCCACCGGAACCGGGCTTGCTCGACGGCGGCCTGGGCTCACGGCCTTCCAGGATGTCATCGATTTGCTCTGCGTCGATGGTCTCCCACTCGAGTAGCGCCTTGGCCATGGCATGCATCTTGTCTTTGTTGTCTTCGATGAGCTTGCGTGCAACCCGGTACTGCTCATCGATGATCTTGCGAATCTCGGCGTCGACCTTCTGCATGGTGGCCTCGGAGATGTTGGTCGTCTTGGTGATGGAGCGGCCCAAGAAGACTTCACCCTCGTTTTCTGCATAGACCATGGGGCCCAGGCTGTCGGTCATGCCGTAGCGCGTGACCATGTCTCTGGCCATGGCCGTGGCCCGCTCGAAGTCGTTCGATGCGCCAGTGGTCATCTGGTTCATAAAGACTTCTTCTGCGATGCGGCCCCCAAAGAGCACGGCAATGGTGCTGAGCATGCGCTCTTTGTCCATGCTGTAGCGATCGCCTTCCGGCAGCTGCATGGTGACACCGAGGGCACGGCCGCGGGGAATGATCGTGACCTTGTGGACCGGATCGGTCTTGGGCATCAGACGCGCCACCAGGGCGTGACCAGACTCGTGATAGGCCGTATTGCGACGCTCTTCCTCGGGCATCACGATGGAGCGGCGCTCTGCACCCATGAGGATTTTGTCCTTGGCCTTCTCGAAGTCGTCCATTTCGACCAGACGGCCGTTGCGACGGGCGGCAAACAGGGCGGCCTCATTGACCAGATTGGCGAGGTCTGCACCCGACATGCCAGGCGTGCCACGGGCAAGGACACTCGCCTTGACGTCGGTGGACATGGGCACCTTGCGCATGTGCACATTCAGGATCTGCTCACGGCCACGGACGTCCGGCAACGGCACCACGACCTGGCGGTCGAATCGGCCGGGACGCAGCAGGGCTGGATCGAGCACATCGGGCCGGTTGGTGGCCGCGATCACGATGATGCCCTGGTTGGTCTCAAATCCATCCATCTCAACGAGCATCTGGTTGAGGGTCTGCTCACGCTCGTCGTTTCCACCGCCCAGGCCTGCGCCTCGCTGACGGCCCACGGCATCGATCTCGTCGATGAAAATGATGCAAGGCGCCTGCTTCTTGGCGTTCTCGAACATGTCGCGAACACGGGCGGCGCCCACACCGACAAACATCTCAACAAAGTCGGAGCCCGAGATGGAGAAGAAGGGAACCTTGGCCTCGCCCGCAATGGCCTTGGCCAGCAAGGTCTTGCCGGTGCCGGGTGAACCCACCATGAGCACTCCGCGCGGAATGCGGCCGCCGAGCTTTTGGAACTTGGAGGGGTCGCGCAGGAACT
>JBEARM010000045.1:0-11130 GCA_041163175.1 Pseudomonadota bacterium
GACAACAAGCCCGAGAAATCCGCCGGGCGCAGAAAAAGGCTGGCCACAGCGGGCGAAAGCCCGCCCGCCGGTGGAGGCGCAGCGATCGGGCCCGGCACACCAGCCGCGCCGGCTGCCCCACCCTGCCCCGCGGCACCACCGGCCACCGCACCGGGGCCGGCCTGGGGCACGAGCACCATGCCTCGGCCCATCTCGGTGTAGCGCAGCCAAAGCACCTCACCGGGGCGAAACTTCAATTGGGCGGGCAGCTCGACCTCACGGCCATTGAGCTTGAGCAGAAGGGTCTCCGCACGGGCCTCGACCACACCGCGAACCACCTCGTTGAACTTGAGACCAAGCTCCCGGCCGACCGCATCGGCCACGGGAATGAGTCGGCCTTCTAGGTAGATGGGCAGGGGCTTTCCACCCGCCACCCCAATGGCATCGGGGCCCGTCAGCATGTGAAGGGCCCCATCAGTGACGCTGGATCAGCGGGGGAACCGAGGCCACCCGCGATGCCGCTCGAAATCTTCCGCACCCGTGGGGGCATTGTTGGGAAGGTTCGGCAGTGCCTGGGCCGAGGCAGCGCCCATAGGGCCCACATGAGGGCCCACAGGACCCGTGGGGCCCATGGCGCCTCGGGCGGCCACGGTGGTCGGCATCATCTGGCCCGTGAGCACAGCGTGCAACTCGATCGGGCTGGGCAGGCGCAGCATCACCCCTGCGATGAGCCGGTTCGGATTGCCCCGAACAAACGCCTGCGGGTTCATGGCCGCAATCGCCTGATGAACCGCCTTGGGGTTGTAAGGGTGCGGGCCAAAGTTGGCCGCCAGAATCTTGGCCAGCGTGTCGCCCTTCTTGGTGAGCACCATGTGGCCCTGCGGCATGGCAGCGGCCTCGGGGGCCATGCCCGTGCCAGGCTGCTTGGAGGGGCCCATCAGGGTGCGCAAGGCCTGGGCGGTGTCGGGCATGGGCTGCGCCTGGGCGGCAGCTGCAGCCAACAGACCCACCATGGCAAGCGACGGAACGACAAACATGGCAACAGACAGCGATCTCATAAACAACCCTTTCAATGTGAACGTCAGAGTGGCGAGACCACGAGCTGCTCCAGCGAGGCGGGGCGCGGCCCCGCAATCACCTTCACAACAGCTCGATCTTCCACCACCGAGACAACCTCTGCAAGGGCCAGGCCTGCGGCCACACCCGTCTCTAAAATGCGCTTCGGCAGCTGCCCAGACCGCATGAGCAGCAGCTGCTCACCGGCCCGCAGTCCCACGCGGGCGCCGCCATTGATCACCAACTCCCCATTGGGCTGCCGCTCGATCACGGGGTACTCGGGCTTGTCGCAGGCCATGTGCTGGCGGAAATCTCGCTGAAGTCCCTCCAAGGCGGTCTTCGCAATGTGCGGCTCGGCCAGTTGCACCTCAGGGGCATCCAAGTAACCCTTGGGCTTGCGGGTGAGCGCCAGCCGAACTTGGCGGGCGAACACAGACTGGCCAGTCGCTCGGTCGGACAACACCACGGTGAGGCCCAGGAGCCCCTGCTCCAGCGGGGGCTGCGAGAGACCAATGACCGTGAGCGACTCCGTGAAGACGCCCCGATCCAGTGGCGGCAGCGGGCCCAGGTCTTGGAGCTGCACCGTGACCACATGCGGGGCCTCATCCTGAATGCGTCGAATCAGGGCCTCTTCGTAACGGCTCATGGTCTGGCCCTCGTAGGAGGACGACTTCGCCACCGTCAGCGACCAGCCGGTCTCCGCAGCCAGCAGGCTCACCAACTCCTGGCCAAAGCTCTGCGAGAACTGCGCAATCTGGGCATTGGAAAGAAAGGGCCCCGGTACACCCGGCAACACCCGGAAGAGTGCATGACGCCGATGGTTGCCCATGTCTTCGGCGCAGGCCTCGGCGCTCGGCGTGGGCAGGGCCTCGAGATCAGGGCCCATGTCCACCTGCGGGGCCAGATAACTGTTCACCCGAACACCCCGCACGCCACGCACCTGCACATCGGAGGTAAACCGGGCCGCCTCCTGAAGGCTCCCGTTCGCATCGATCCAGGCCACCGACCGCACCCGGGTGCGAGCCTTGGTGGCAGCCTCGATCAGTTCTGCACGAATGGCCTCGAGACGGGCCTCGGCCGAGATCGGGCCTGAGGCGCTCTTACTGGATGCGCCCGACTCCGCCAGGGCACCCACTGAGAGAAGCAACCCTGCACCCACCAGAGCGACCCATCGAGAAGCCAACGCGATCATGATCGTCCCCAGCAGGGCAGGGTCAGAACCGAATCAGCGCACGCGCTGGGAGGCGAGCTGCTCGAGATAGAGCAGGCGCAGGTCATTGACCACAGCGCCGTCCAGGGTGAGCGTGGTCTCGTAGGTGTCATCACCCACGGGCGTGATGCTCTCCAGGCGGGCGCCGTAGATCACACCCTCGACCCGGGCCCGGAAGCTGTCGCTCTGGATGACCATGTCGGCCACCGTGGTGCGGGCATCCAACTGCTGGCCATAGACCTGCTCGGTGAGGCCGCGATAGGCATCGAGCTTGGAGGCCCGAATCGCCATAAGCCTTTGCTGGGCTGGCAGACGATGGTTCTGCACGCTCACCACGGCATAGCCGGTGGAGGTGAGGGCATCGCGCTTGTCGGCCATGGGCGAGGCCATGTTCACGTTGGCAGCCTTGGCGGCGGCCGCTCGGGCGCCGGTGGAGCCGGGGTATTTCTCTGCCAGTGTGGGGGCCGGAGCTGCCACGGGGGCAGGCGGCTCCACGGCGGTGGCCTTTTTCTCGACCGGCATGGCCACGCAGGCCGACAAGGCCATGGCGGCCGATGGAATCAGAACGGAAATCAGATGACGCTTCATGGTGTTGGCTTCCCTAGTATCATGCCTATGGCTTAGTTTCGACCCCAACCTCGAGGGCTTTAGCCACCACAGACTTTTGAACGCACTCAATAGCATCATCGGCAGCAGCCCGCCGACTTTAAGCCTCAAGCGACTCATCGAATCGGTGGCGCATTCCGACGCCACCGTGTTGATTATTGGGGAAAGTGGCACCGGAAAGGAACTGGTGGCCAAGTCCCTGCACGACTGCTCGCCGCGCGCTGAAAAGAACCTCGTGCCGGTGAACTGCGGGGCCATTCCCCGAGAATTGATCGAGAGCGAGCTCTTTGGCCACAAGCGCGGCTCCTTCACGGGCGCTGTGGCCGACCGGGTCGGCCGCTTCGAGCTGGCCCACGGTGGCACCCTGTTCTTGGACGAAATCGGCGACCTGGCACTGGACATGCAGGTCAAACTGCTGCGGGCCATCCAAGAGCGGGTGGTCGAGCCTGTGGGCGGGGGCAAGCCTGTGAAGGTCGATGTTCGTGTCGTGGCGGCCACCCACAAAGACCTGGAACAGGAGGTCGAGGCCGGCCGTTTCCGGGAAGACCTCTATTACCGTCTGAACGTGCTGCCGCTCACGACCCCGCCGCTGCGGGACCGCCGCGAGGACATTCCTGCCTTGGTGCGCCACTTCTCAAAGCTGCATGCCAGCAAAGGGCTGCCTCCGATTGAACCCACCCCCGCCCTGATCGAGGCCCTCATGGGCTACCAGTGGCCGGGCAACATTCGTGAACTCTCTAATCTGATGGCCCGATTCAGTGCCTTGTTTGCGGGCCGCAAGGTCTGCCTGGGGGACATTCCCCGCGAGATGCTGCCCAAGGGCCTGCGCAACGCACCGGGCGTGCAGGACATCTCGGTGCCTCGGTCAGCGCCAGCCGCCGCGGCCAAAGCTGCCACAGCTGCCCCCACCCGCCCAGCCGCAGCCTCCGCCGTCGACGAGCAAGATGCCCTGCTCGGCATCACCACACCGGCCGAGCCCATTGTGGCCGGCACTTCGCGCCCCCTGGTGGCCCCGGGTGATTACAACCCCGTGGAAGACCTCATCTCGTTGGCCCAGGGCGCGCCGCTGGTGGTCTTGGATGGCGTGCCTTTGAAGAAGCGCCTCACGGACATCGAGCGTGCCCTCATTGAGCAGGCCTTGGAGCAGGCCGACGGCAATGTTTCGAAAACAGCCCGCCTGCTGAGCGTGCAGCGCACGACGCTGATTGAAAAGATCAACAAATACGACCTGAAGTGCAGGCCCGAAGCCGATGCGGCAGGGGCCGACGCGCCTTAGAACGCAGCGCTCTGCGGGGGGCCGCATGGCTTAGCCCGATCAGCCGTCGACAATCACCTCAATGCGCCGATTCCGTGCGCGACCTTGCGGCGTGCCGTTGTTGTCCACCGGGCGTGTATCGGCATGGCCACTCACGCTGATGCGATTCGGTGCCACGCCGGCCCGAGCCGAGAGGAAATCGGCCACGGCCGATGAGCGGGCCGCCGAGAGATCCCAGTTCGACTTGAATTTGGGGTTCTCGATGACCGGCACGTTGTCGGTGTGGCCCTCGACCTTCACACTGCCCTTGCCATCGGCAATCGTCTTGCCCACTTTTTGCAGCAAGGGCAGAAAGGTGGGCTGCAGGTCGGCCTGGCCGGAGACAAACGAGCCTTGCTCGGCCAGGCGAATGACAATCTTTGACCCATCGCGCATGACCTCGGCCTGACCGGCCGCAATCTCCTTGGCCAGGTCGTTCTTGATGCGTTCGAACTGGGCATCCTTCTCGGCGTCGTCCATGCCCGAGCCAGACTTGCCGGCGGCATTGGCGCCGGCCGGCGAGGCCTGCTTGTCAGACGGTGCCTGACGCACCTCCACCTGGGCTGTGACCTGGCTCTGGGCCTCGGCCACCTTGGCAAAAATCTCGAGCTGCTCTTGTGGCACCACGCCGGCGGTCTTCTCGCCCTTCTCACCGGCACCGCCACCTGCGCCAGGGTTCTGGGCCACAGGCGGGTTCATCTGAACCACCACCTTCTGGCCCTCGGCCTTGACCTCCACCAGACCCTTGGCCACCTCTTGTGCAAGGGCCTTCTCGACGGCCTTGGCCGCCTTCTCGGTGGCCTCGTCCGAGGTCTTTGTCTCAGTCTTTAATTCCACTTCCCGCTGGGTTTCATCGGTGGTCTGCTGGCGCACCGTGTTGACCGGCGTGGGCTCGGCCACGGCAGGAGAAAACTGTTGGGCAATGAGACTGGTGGCCTTGGGTGGTTCCACCGTGGGAATGAGCCGCTGCACACCAAAAGAGTTCTTGAGCGAGCCCGAGATCTGCTTGAACTTGGGCACGTTCATTTCGGCAAACGAGAGAATCAGCACGAAGAAGGCCATGAGCAGCGTGGCCATGTCGGCGAAGGTGGCCATCCAGGCGGGCGCACCCACGGGCGGGCAGTCCGGACATTCCTCGCACTTCTTCTGTTCCGGCTCGTCGGCGGCCGGCGGTGGAGCCTCCTCCTCCGCAGGAGCGGGGGGAGGAGGCGCCTCGGCCGCCGCCTCTGGCGCCTGCTCGTCTTCCGGCTTCTTGTTCTCGTCGTCTGCCATGAGGGTCAGCCTGCGATGGCCTCAAGCTTCTTCTGATCCTTCGGCGCCACGTAGCCCGCCAGAATGGTGGGCAGCATGCGTGGGTTGCCGCCGCCGGCGATGAAATTGAGGCCCTCGATGATCAAGGCATTGTTTGCAGAAGTCGCGGCATCCAGGTTGGACACCTTGTTGATGACCGGAATGCAGATCATGTTGGCAATGACCGCACCGTACATGGTCGTGAGCAGGGCCACCGCAAACGCCGGGCCAATCGATTTCGGGTCGCTCATGTTGCCCAGCATGATCACCAGGCCCACGAGCGTGCCGATCATGCCCATGGCCGGGCCAATCTCCTTGATGGCGTCCCACACTGTCAGCGCCGTTTTATTCTGCGCAGCCACCTGGGCCGCCTCGATCTCGAGGGCCTTTTGAATGAGCTTGGGATCCGTGCCGTCGACCATCATTCGAATGCCCTTGGCCATGAACTTGTTGCTGATCTCCTGACCCTCAAGCGCGATCATGCCGTCCTTCTTGGCAATGGTGCCAAGCTCCACCAACTTCTCGATGAGCTGAACGGGCGTCTCGATCTTGAACTTGATCGTCTTCATGCCCGTGCCGATGGCCCCGATGAACTCCGGGATGCTTGAGCGGGCGAGCACAGCAAAGGCTGTGCCGAGCACCACAATGTAGACCGATGGCATGTCAATGAAAGGCCCGGGGTCTCCCATGGCCATGATCACCATGGCAAAGGCACCCGCCAAACCAATGATTGTTGCGATATCCATTGCAGTCGAACTCCTACGTTAAAGAGGCTGTCGTATAGTTTGGTAACAAAAATTCATGTCAGGAAAACGTCTTGCTTCCCGATCCTCTGACACACGATAGTGCAAAAATTGTTCCAAAAACGTTGCCGTTTGTCATGGTTTTTCTGGCCCTGGCAGGCTGCGCAGACACCCGAAACACACCGCGTTGCGATGCCCACTTCAAAGCGGGCGAACTTCGGGAGTATGTGCTCGAAAATGACAATGTGGTTCGAGACACCCGCTCGGGCCTGAAATGGTTCCGCTGCGCGGCGGGTCAGACCGTCCAGGCCGGCATCTGCCTGGGAGACCCACTTCGGCTGACCTGGGACGAAGCCCATCAATACGCTGGCGAATTCTCCAAGGTCTCGGGCAAGACCTGGCGCCTGCCCACCTACGGGGAGATGAAAGATGCGAGCGAGGCCGATTGTCAGAACCCAGCGTACAACCCCAATGCCTTTCCCGCCCTGCCCATTGAAAACTTCTGGACGTCCACCGAGCAGATTGGCACGGTTGGCCAGGCCTGCCAGGTCTTTAGCTACACCGGTCACGGTCATTGCCGTGCCTTCAAGCGAGATGGGTATCTCCTCATGCTCGTGACCGATCAGTAAACACCAACAGGCCCTCACGCCTTACGGCGTGGCGGTGCCTGTGGGCCGCTCCGCCCGAGGAAAGGCCACGGCCTTTTCCTGCGTGTTTCGACGCGTGGCCGCCTCCAATGCCTCCCGGTAACGCTGGCGCTCGAGCACGATGAGGGCCTCGACCTCTTTTTTAAGGGTGTCCACATTGGTGCCCACCCGCTTGAGGTCTTGCACCTCCTTGTTCACCGCGACAATCTTGCCTCCCGTCTCACCCAGGGCCTTGGTCTGATTGGCCACTTGGCTGTTCAACGACTTCACCTGACCACTCAGCGCATTGACGTCCTGCAGGAGTTTGGCGAGCTGAGGGTCGGGCTTGGCTGGGGCCTTGGCCGCCTCAAGCAGGGCCTTCGAGGACTCTGCCGCAGTCTTCTTGATCTCTGCATCGCGTTTGGCCGCCTCTTCCTGCATGGCCTTGAGCGCAGTGCCCAGCTCCACCACCTTGGCGGAAATCTCGGACTGGGCTGTCATGAGCCCCTGGTTCTTGTTCGACAAGGCCTTGATGCTCTCGCCCACGGAATCGACCGTGCCCAGGCTGTCTTTGAGGCCAATGGCCTGCGTACCGATGCGAACGAGCAGGGCATCGGCCTGATTCACACGCTGGTTGAGCTGAATCGTCATGGCGATGAGTGCCCCGGAGGCCCCCAGGAAAATGAAGCCCGCCACACCCAAGAGGATGGACGACATCTTGGTGCCGGCCTGAGACCCCTTGGTGAGCTTGGTGGCGGCATCGGAGAGCGACTTGTGGCTCAGGGACGCGGAGCTTGCGGCCTTGTTGGCCACCTCGGCAGCATCCAGCACCGTGGCAATGATCGCCTGCAGCTGCTCGGCCGCCTTTTCCGCCTGCTTTCGAGCCTCGATGTGCGACTTCTCCGCCGCACGGAAGTCTGCCTCTGCGGCACGCAGCTCCTCAATCAGCTCCTCGTTAACAGGCTCCTCGCCAATGGCCTGCTCAAGCTCGTCGGCCAGTCCCTGGGACTGGTCGGCATCCGACGCCGCATCGGAGACGGGCTCTAGAGCTTCGGAAGTTTTTTCTTCATTGGCCATTTGCTGTCCTTTCTAGTAGGGGAAGCATCGGCAGCAGCGCCGACTTCTAGAGCCATCCCCTTGCGAATTTGGTCGGTGCGGCCGCGAATGTCGGTGAGCCGCGTGTTGAGCTGCTCCACGTCTTTGAACATTTCAACGGGCTGAAAGACGGGCTTGGGCACCTTGGCCAACACCTCGTAGAGGCGGTGGGTGCGCTTGGGCGCCTCGGGGATCGGCTGCAGGATGAGCCGATCTCGGGCCACCAGGGCCTGATCGAGCGGCACGAAGCGGTCGCCGGGGCCACGAGCCGGCTTGCCGCCACCTTCCATACGGTCTTGAATACCGTCGGGGCCTGCTCCGCCCGCCATGCGATCTTGAATGCCCTCGGAGGCGCCGCCCTCTAGGCGATCTTGAATGTGGTCGGCCGGCCCACCGCCTGCGTATCGGTCCTCGATGGCCTCGCCACCACCGGCACCCTCCAACCGATCTTGGATGCTGTCCCAACCACGGCCTTCGTAACGGTCTTCGACCTTGTCGCCGGCTGCGCCAGAGGCATAGCGGTCTTGCGCGCCTTTGCCCTCGGGGCCACCCTCGAAGCGATCACCCCCCATTTTGCGAGTGTCTTTGCTCTGGGGTGTGGCCTTGCGGCCCGAGGCCGAATTGGTGCCCTCCACGAAGGTCACCTCATGGGTGCCCTCCGAACGAATGATTTCAGTGTCTTTCTTGGCCATGGGCTGCTCCTGTGCGTCAGTTCGCCAACAAGGGGCGCAGGGCCGAGGCCGGCCGCACCCATGAGTCAGACGGGATGCCCTTTCGAGCAAGGAAGGCCCGGGCCTGATCCAGCGATGCAAAAGGCCCCGAGAGCAGCACCCAGTTGTCGCCGGGGGCACCCTGCCGTTTAAGTCGAATCACGCGCGCCCGCGCGAGCACGGGGTTTTGTGCCTTGAAGCGCTCGACCTCTGCACGGGTGCCGCGGGACGCGTGCTGAATGTAGAAGCCGGGCGCAATACCCTGGGGCTCGGCCGCCCCCTTGGTGGCCTTGGCATCCTTGGCGTCTTTGGCATTGTTCCGAGCCGGTGCGGGGGCTGGTGCCTGGGCCACGACACGTGGTGCGGCAATCGGATTGCGCACGGGTGAGTCCTGGGTGATGGCCTCAGGCTCCCGAGGCGTGGCGCCCGTCTGCCGTTGCTGTTTGAGTTCGGGCTCGCTCAGTTGCTCAGGGACCGGGCCGAGCACACGGGCGCTCGAATCGGTGCGACGACGACTGCCCTTCTCATCGGTGGGCTCCGCCGCCGCAGCGACGGCCGTGGGTACAGGCTCCGCCTTGGCCGCATCCGAATTGCCCGCATTGGAAGACGCCACCGCATTGCTCGATACAGCGTTCGCGGACGCATTGGCGTCTGGCACACCCTTGTCGTTGTTCTCAGCGGCGCCCTTGTCTTCCTTGGCCTCGGCACCCACATCTTTCTCATCCGGTGCCTTGGCCATGAGTTCCGCATCCGACTCGGTGGGCCCTGGCATCCAGGCCTTCCAGGGCTCATGCTGCACGAGGGTGATGGCCGCAGATGCACCCAGGGCCACCAGGCCCAAGACCAACACGCCCGGAATTTTCTTTTTCGGGGACGTGGCGGCCGCAGCCAAACCCTCAGCCTTGCCAGCCATGTCTTCGGCATCCAGGCGCACCGCGCGGGCCGCCTCCTCGCTTGTGGAGCGATCGGCCCCCAGATGGGGCTCTCGATCGGCGCCTTGTGCCGCAGCCGCCTGGGCCATGGCCGCACCAAAGCCGGAGGCCGCCTGGGCCAGGGGCTTCTTGGAAGTGGGCTCGTCGCCAAGCGCCTCATCGGCCAAGGCCAGCGCGCGCAGCCCCGTGCGCAGCGCCAGCGCTGCCTCAAAGCCGTTTACGCCCGTGGCGTCCAACAGCGCCTGTACCTCGGGGCCCATGCCCTTGGCCTGGGCGTCGTTCAACACCGTCTTGGCCTCCTCGGAAGTGGGCCGCTCCACATCCCATCGCAGCGCAATTTTTCCAAAGGCCTCAATCTTCTTGTCGGCGTCGGGCCCTTGAGACTGCAGCAGCAGCACCAGTCGAGTGTTGGCCCCGGGAAAGTCTTTGACCAGGCGGGCGAGGAGTTGAATCTCCTTCAGACCGGTTCCCTTGCCGTCGTAGACCAGCAGCAGGCGCTGCGGAGCGGATGAGCCATCGGGCTTGATGGCCTCGGCCACGGTGAGGTCCGCCAGGATGCGATTGAACCGGGCAAGCACGGCCTCGGTGCTGTTGGGGAAATAAACCTCGACGGCCAGTTCGCGAGACTTGCGCAGGGCATCGGCCAGCATGCGGCCATAGTGGTCGAGCAACGCATCGCAGTCGCTCACCAGAATGGCCGCGCGCCTGTCGTCCAACAGGCTGCGCAGCAGGAAGTCGTATCGGGTCTTGTCCGTCGGCCGCATGAAGAAGGCCGTGGGCGAGATCAGCTCATCGTGAGGGGTGGGGTTGGGGGTGTCCATCGTTTAAAGGGTAACGGGCTTCCCGTCGGCGTCAAACTGCATGGCTGGTGGCACCCTCGGCGTGGGACGTGCTGGGGAGGTGCCGTCTGGCCGGGTGGTGTTCAGGCCAAAGACATAGGCAATGACCTGGGCCACCGCAAAGTAGAGGTCTTGGTGAATGGGACGGTCGAGCTCCGAGGTGAAGTACAAAGCGCGCGCGAGCGGCGGCGCAGAGAAAATTTCCACACCGCAGCGCTTGGCCTCCTCCCGAATGCGAAAGGCCATGTGGTCTGCGCCCATGGCCACCACCATCGGTGCGCCATCGCCCGCGGGGTCGTACGACAAGGCCACCGCAAAGTGCTCTGGGTTGGTGACCACAACATCGGCATCACCCACCTTCTGCATCATTCGGTTGGCCGCCATCTCGCGCTGCCGACGACGAATCTGGGCCTTGACCTCGGGCCGACCCTCGATGTCCTTCATCTCGTCCTTCACATCCTGCTTGGTCATCTTCATGCGTTCCCAGTACTGGTGCTTCTGGAAGGGCACATCGATGGCGGCGATGAGAATCAGGCTGCAGGCCACTGCGAGGAAGAGTTCTCCGAGCAGCCGGCCAGCCAGGGCCATGGCGGGCTCCATGGCCATGCTCGAGAGCTTGAGGTAATCCGGCATTTGGTAAGACATCATCAGAAACAGCACGATGCACACCAGCGAGAATTTCAGAATAGCCTTGCCAAGCTCCATGAGTGCATTGAGGCCAAGCATGCGCTTGATGCCGGCGATGGGGTT
>JBEARM010000046.1:0-10485 GCA_041163175.1 Pseudomonadota bacterium
GAAATCGGTGGAGGCCCGATGGGCTTTTCTGCTCGCGCATCTCGATGAGACACCCGCCAGCGACCCAGACGCCGCGCAGCGGCATGGCCTTGCGGCCGTGCTGGCCGAGCAGCCCCAACGAACCTATGGTGAACTGCTGCAAGACCATAGCATTCGGGTGTCCTGGAAGCAGGAGTTGCGTGCACCATTTCGGCAGCTCTTTTCTGGCCTGGCCTTTGCCCCCATCTTGGAGCGCCTAGAGGCCGCCCACCGCAAGGTGCTGCGAGGTCGTGTGTTCGTGGCCCTGCACATGCATGCCGGTGATGGCAATGTGCACACCAACCTGCCCGTGAACTCGGACGACTACGAGATGCTCCAGGAGGCCCATGCCACCGTGGCCCGCATCATGAAGATCGCCACCGAGCTCGACGGCGTGATTTCCGGTGAGCACGGCATCGGCATCACCAAGCTCGAGTTCCTCACCGCGGGGGAGCGCCAGGCCTTTGCAGACTACAAGCAGAAGGTCGACCCGCATCAGCACTTCAATGCGGGCAAGCTGCTCGAGGGCGCCGACCTTCGCAATGCCTACACGCCTTCCTTCGGGCTCATGGGGTCCGAGAGCCTGATCATGCAGCAGAGCGCCATTGGCTCGATTGCAGACTCCTTTGCCAACTGCCTGCGCTGTGGAAAGTGCAAGCCCGTCTGCGCCACCCACTCGCCGCGGGCCAACCTGCTCTATTCACCGCGCAACAAAATCCTGGCCACGTCCTTGCTCATCGAGGCCTTCCTCTACGAGGAGCAGACCCGACGGGGCGTCTCGATTGCCCACTGGGAAGAGTTCGGTGATGTGGCCGACCACTGCACGGTCTGCCACAAGTGCCTCACCCCCTGCCCGGTGAACATCGACTTTGGCGAGGTCTCCATGCACATGCGAGACCTCCTGCGGCGCATGGGCAAGAAGCGGTTCAACCCGGGCACCGCGGCCTCCATGTTCTTTTTAAATGCCTCGTCCCCGCAGACCATTGCCTTCATGCGCACCGTCATGATCGAGTGGGGCTACAAGGCGCAACGGCTGGCCCACGACCTGCTCAAGCGGTTGGCCAAGGCCCAGACGGCCAAGCCGCCCGCCACCACCGGGCCCGCCCCGCTTCGCGAGCAGGTCATTCATTTTGTGAACAAGAAGATGCCGGGGAATTTGCCGAAGAAAACGGCCCGCGCCTTGCTCGACATTGAAGATGCGCATTACGTGCCCATCATTCGAGACCCGGTTCGCACGGCCAGCGATTCCGAGGCGGTCTTCTACTTCCCGGGCTGTGGCTCCGAGCGGCTGTTCTCACAGGTGGGCCTGGCCACCCAGGCGATGCTCTGGCAGGTGGGTGTTCAGACGGTGCTACCACCGGGCTACCTGTGTTGTGGCTATCCGCAGCGCGGCAGCGGCCAGTTCGACAAGGCCGACAAGATCATCACCGACAACCGGGTGCTCTTTCATCGCGTCGCCAATACCCTCAACTACCTGGACATCAAGACGGTCGTGGTCTCGTGTGGCACCTGCTACGACCAGCTCGCGGGCTACGAATTCGACAAGATCTTCCCCGGCTGTCGCATCCTGGACATCCATGAATATCTGTTGGAAAAAGGCGTGCGACTCGAGCAGGCCACGGGCGTGCGTTACATGTACCACGACCCCTGCCACTCACCCATGAAGCAGCACAACCCGCTCAAGCTGGTCAACAGCCTCATGAATGCCGAGCAGAACGGTGACATTCAAAAGAACGACCGCTGCTGCGGGGAGTCGGGCACCTTGGCGGTGAGCCGGCCCGACATCTCCACCCAGGTGCGCTTTCGCAAGGAAGAGGAAATGCGCAAGGGCGCCGATCAGTTGCGCAATGCCGCCAGTGCCCAGGGGCAGCCGGTCACGCCGGTCAAGGTGCTCACGGCCTGTCCGTCATGCTTGCAGGGCCTTAATCGTTTCTCAGACGACACCGGCGTGGAGGCCGACTACATCGTGGTCGAGATGGCCCGGCACCTGCTTGGGGCCGACTGGATGACCGACTACGTGCGTCAGGCCAACAATGGGGGCATCGAGCGCGTGCTGGTCTGATCCTGGCAACGGGTGGCCGGAAAGACCAGCGAGAACTGGCTGCCCTGGCCCACCGTGCTCTGAATGTCGAGGGTGGCCCCGTGCCGAGCGCCAATGTGTTTCACGATTGCTAGGCCCAGGCCCGTTCCGCCCGTGTCGCGTGAGCGGCCCTTGTCGACGCGATAAAACCGTTCGGCCAGTCGCCCAAGGTGGTGGGCCTCGATGCCCGGGCCGGAGTCTTCCACACTGAAGATGCCCTGTCCGTGGGCATCTTGTGTCCAACGGATGCACACGCGCCCGCCGGCCGGCGTGTAGCGAATGGCATTGGTCACCAAATTCCCGAAGGCGCTGGTGAGTTCAATGGCATCGCCCTGCAGTTGGGCGCTGCTCTGGGCATCGGTCTCGACCGTGTGCTGGCCTCGGCTCAAGAGGGCTGCATCGTTGGCCAACTGCCGAAGGATGTTGGGCATGTCCAGCCAGGTCTCTTGCAAGGGCTTCTGGGCAGACTCCAGCCGCGAGAGTGTGAGCAGGTCGTCGATCAGGCGCTGCATGCGCTGGGTCTGCCCCGACATGGTGGTCAGCACCTCGGCGGTTTGTGCGGCCGACAGGGGCAGGTCTTGCATGGTCTCTAGAAAGCCCGCGAGCACTGTGAGCGGGGTCTTGAGCTCGTGCGAGACATTGGCCACGAAGTCTCGCCGTGTGGTCTCGAGCCGCTCAATGGCGGTGACATCTCGGGTGAGCAGCAGCCGCTCCTCGGCGCCGTAGGGCACGAGCTGCACCTGGAGCACCCGATCGGCCGTGGGCACGCCCTGCAAAACCACCGGTGTCTCCCAGGCCTCGCGCTCGAGGTAATCGGCAAAGGCCGGGTGGCGCAGCAGATTCAGAATGCTGCGGCCGTGGTCGGTGGGGAGACGAAGGCTCAGGTGCTGGGCGGCCCGCCGGCTGGCGTAGTTGATCTGGTTGTGGGCATCCAGCGCCACCACGCCATCGGGCATGGCCTCGGTGGCACTTCGAAAACTCGTGAGCGCGGCCGAGAGCTGACTCTGTTGACGCTCATACGACTTTGCAAGCCGGTAGATGGCCGAATAGAGCACATCCCAAGTGCCCAGCCCGTTCGGGGTTTTGTTGAGCTTGAAGTCATCAAGCCAGCGGGTCATCTTGTGCAGGTGCCAGAGCTGAAAGCCGATCCAGATGATCAGGCACGCCACAAGGCTCGTGACTGCGGCACCCGCCCCGGCCACCAGCCAGGCACTCAGGCACAGCAGGCCAATGAGGGCCATGGTGATGCCCACCCGAATCCAGAGGCTCGTCATGACGTCATTTTGCCTGCCTGCTGCGCCACCAAGGCCACCAGTCTCCTGGTTGGGCTGGGCGCTGGTCTGGTGTGGGCTGTCAGCCCGTGCTGGGCTTGGCCGTAAACCGATAGCCGCTGCCACGCACCGTCTCGACATGCCGGTCGTGGCCGGTGGGCGTGAGCGACTGCCGCAGGCGACGAATGTGGACATCCACCGTGCGCTCCTCCACAAACACGTGGTCGCCCCAGACCTGATCCAGCAACTGGCCGCGACTGTGCACCCGCTCCGGGTGGGTCATGAAAAAGTGCAGCAGCCGAAATTCCGTGGGCCCCAGGTCGAGGGCCTGCTCGTGGCCAGACACTCGGTGGGTGAGCGGGTCGAGCGACAGGCCACAGATGTTGACCGTCTCCTCGGTGAGCTGGGGCGCGCGCCGACGCATGACAGCCTTGATCCGGGCCATCAGTTCCTTGGGCGAGAAGGGCTTGGTCATGTAGTCATCGGCCCCGCTCTCCAGGCCTTCGACCTTGTCGCCTTCTTCGGATCGGGCCGTGAGCATGATGATGGGCACGTCACGGGTGCGCTCGTCGTTGCGCAGTTTTTTCGCGAACTGCACACCACTGGAGCCGGGCAGCATCCAGTCGAGCAGGATTAAATCCGGCTGCTCCGCCCGAATCAGGGTTTCCGCTTGAATGGAGTCTGCTGCCCTTAAAACCTTATACCCTGCAAAGCTTAGGTTTACTGCCACCAGCTCTGCAATGGCGGGTTCATCCTCCACGACTAGAATGGTTGTGGCCATTGTGGTTCCGAATGTATTCCCAAAAGATGACAAGTCAATGACAACGCAAGCGCCCTCCCAAGTTCCTGGCTATGACAGCCGTCTGGTGGTCGAGCCGCCATCCTCGATCATCGTTCATGCCCAGTCCAAGCAGTTGGAACTGGTGTTCGCAGGCGTCTCGCATCGCATCAGCTTTGAGCTCATGCGGGTGTATAGCCCCTCGGCCGAGGTGCAGGGCCACGGCCCTGGCCAGGAAGTGCTTCAAGTGGGCAAGCGGGATGTGGGCATCCAGGCCCTGGAGCCCGTGGGCCTCTATGCCGTCAAGCCCGTCTTCACCGATGGCCATGAGTCGGGCATTTTTTCCTGGGGCTACCTGCAGTGGCTGTGCACCCATCAGGCCGGGCTCTGGGAGGATTACCTCGCCCGCCTGGCGGCTGCGGGCGCCTCGCGCGACCCAGACCCCAACGCCCCGCCCACGCCATCGGCCTCCGGCTGCGCGGGTAAGGCGGCTGCCCCCAAGGCACCTGCGGCAGCAGGCACCCAGGTCAAGATCGAGACCCTCTGATGTCGAGCACCCACTTCGGATTCCGCACCGTCTCCGAGGCCGAGAAGGCCCGGCATGTGCGCCAGGTCTTCGACTCCGTGGCCGAGCGTTACGACCTGATGAACGATGTGATGTCCCTGGGCCTGCACCGGCTCTGGAAGGCCTGGACCATCGCCCAGGCCCACCTGCGCGAGGGGCACCAGGTGCTCGATGTGGCCAGTGGCACCGGAGACCTCGCCCTGGCCATGGCCCCCAAGGTGGGCCTCACCGGCCAAGTGGTGATGACCGACATCAACGCCGAGATGCTGAGTCGCGGCCGCGACCGCCTGCTCAATGCGGGCCACCGTGTGCAGGCCATGGTCTGTGATGCCGAGGCCCTGCCCTTTGCCGATGCGCAGTTCGACCGCGTCACCCTGGCCTTTGGCCTGCGCAACATGACACACAAAGAGCAAGCACTCGCTCAGATTCTTCGGGTGTTGAAACCCGGTGGCAAACTGCTGGTCTTGGAGTTTTCCCATGTGGCCAAGCCGCTTGAAAAGGCCTACGATTTTTATTCGTTCAAGGTATTGCCCTGGCTGGGTGCGAAGATCACCCAAGACTCAGAGAGTTATCGGTATCTTGCGGAATCTATTCGCATGCACCCTGGTCCAATGGAACTCGCAGACATGATGCGAGGTGTTGGATTTGGGGTGGTTCGCCATAGCCAGCACACCGGCGGTGTGGTGGCCCTGCACCAGGCTGTGAAGGTTTAACGAGGTTTCACGAAGAAAAAAGATTCACGAAATTCAAGGAGGAGTGTCGAAATGGTTGGATCCATGCAACACGCAGTGAGCAAAGGCCTTCAGCGCCTCTCGGCCGTTGGCCTGTCAGTGGTCATGGCATTTGCCCTCTTGGGCGTGGCCCCCATGGCCGAGGCCAAGCGAATGGGCGGTGGTGGCTCCATTGGTCGCCAGGCCATGCCTCCCTCCAAGCCCGCGCCCGCGCAGGCCACCCCTGCACCCACTCAGGCTTCTCCCACCAAGGCCGGTGCCGCTCCTGCGGGTGCCGCCGCCGCACCCGCTCGCAGCAGTTGGATGGGCCCCATGGTGGGCCTGGCCGCAGGCCTTGGTCTGGCCGCCCTGGCCTCGCATTTGGGCATGGGTGAAGAACTCATGAGCCTCATGCTCATGGTGCTCATCGGCGTGGTGGCCTTTGTTGTCATCCGCATGCTCTTCTTCCGCCGTCCCGCTCAGCCCTTGCCCGCAGGCGCAGGTGCCGGCATGGGCCAGGCGGGCAACAGCATGTTCCGAGGCGGCTTTGAGCAGTCCAATCCCGCACCGGCGGGCAACACCGCCGGACTGGGAGGCTGGGGTCAGCCCGCGCCGGCCGAGCCCGAGGTGGAGCAGCCCTCCGCAGCCGAGGTTGCGCAGTTCCTCTCCGTGGCCAAGGGTCAGTTCACGAGCCTTCAAAAGCTCTGGGACACCGGCGACATTGCCCAGATTCAGGGCTTCTGCACCCCGGCCATGGCCGCTGAGCTCGCCAAGCAGTTGGGCGATCGGGCCGATGCCGCCAACCTGACAAGCGTGGTCAACCTCGAGGCCGAGTGGATGGGCTTGTCCCACACCACCGACGACGATGGCCATGATGTTGAAGAGGTGCTCATCGGCTTCACCGGCCTCATCCGTGAGAGCGCCGATGGCGCGGCCGAGCCCTTCAGTGAGGTCTGGACACTGCACAAGCGCCGCGACAACAGCTCGGGCTGGCTGCTCGCCGGCATCACCCAGCAGTAAATCGTCTGGTCCAGGGCCCGCACGCGCATGGACCTCCTTACGGGCCTCAATTTCGCCATCGAGCGAGATGAGGCTCTTCACGAACAGCTCAAAGGTTTAGCGGGCCGCCGCGTGGCGGTCCGCTTCCTCGTGCCAGGCCCATGGAACGGTCAGACCCTGGAATGGGTGTTTGCGGCCGATGGTCTCCTGGAGTCGGTGTCCCGTGCCCGGTCGGCCGAAGGCCTTGCGGTGGTGCCCGATGTCACGCTCGGCCTGACCTCGGAGTTCTTTGGCTCGGCCATCACCCAGGTGGTGTCAGGCAAGCCCACGGCGGTGAGCAGCTTCAAAGGTGTTCGCATTGAGGGCGATGCCGCCGTGGCCGAGCAGCTCGGCCCCTTGCTGGCCGTCTTCAAGGAACGTCTAGACCCCGTGCGCCTGCTGATTGCGCGGTCACCCGCCGCAAGTATGGCCAAGCAGGCCATTGATTACGCCATTCACGATGCAGGCTGGGTGCTCACCCGCGAGGAGTTCGAGCCACACACCAAGGCGGTTCGCAGCCTGCGAGACGCCATCGACCGTTTGGAAAAGAGGATCGAGGCCGTCGGGCGTTAGACCTTGGTCAGGCTTCGGGCTGCGCCACCAATCCCTTGTAAGCCCGCCACGTGGCATGGCCCACCCAGGGGGCCGTGATCACCAGCAGGGGCATGAACACGAAGAGACTGATGCCAATGAGGGCGACGATCAAGAGGCCCCAGACCAGGCAGGCCATGGGGTTGGCCCAGAGGGCACGGGCGCTGGCGAAGACGGCCTCAAGGGTGTCGGTGCCGCGGTCGAGCAGCAGGGGAACAGACACCACCGACACGGCAAAGACCAGGCTTGCGAAGACGAAGCCCACTCCCATCCAGACCAGCAGGAATTCCAAATTCCGCTCCGAGACAATTTGGCTCAGCATGCTCTGCAGGGTGGGGTAGTCGTGGGCCGCGAAAAGGGCAAAGAGCACCACAGAGACCCGGGCCCAGACCACCATGAAGAAGGTCAGCATGGCGGCGAAGAAGGCAATCGACTTCCAGTTCCGAAACCAAGCCGTCCAGCTCTTGATGAGGCTCAAGGGCTCCCCGCGCTCCCGCTGGCGAGAGAGCTCATAAATGCCCGTGCAGATGAACGGACCCATGAGAAAGAAGCCGGCCGTCAGGCCCATGGTGGCCTGCCAGAGCGTGCCGTAGACCATCACAATGGCAAAGCCCATCACGGCAAAGCAGGCCCCGTAATAAGTGCCCCGCATCCCGGTCTGCATGAAGTCTTTCCAGCCCTGCGCCAGCCACTGAAATGCGCTGCCCACAGGCACATTGGAACGAATCTCAGTCATGTCTTGCCTCCTAACTTTTTATTTTTTGAGTGCGTCCTGTTCGGCATGCAGATAGGCGCCGTGGGCATTGAGCCGATTGGCTGCTGAAAATGCCGGCAGGTCTTTGAAGGCCGACCAGTCAATGCCCTCGTAAGCCTCCTCAAAGCTCTGAAGATTGGCCACGGCCTTGGCCATCTCGGTCGAGAGGAAGTGCAAGTAGCGGCGGGTGAGGTCCAAATCCTTCTGCGGCTGGTGCGAGATGGCCCCATGCCCCGGAATGGCCACCTTCGGCGGCTGCTCTGCCATGCGGTCAAGCGCAGCCAGCCACACCTTCGGATTGGCGCTGCCCACAAACGGCACCCGTCCAGTGAAGAAGAGGTCGCCCGCGAAGACCACGCCCAGGTTGTCCACGCGCATCATGAGGTCGTCGGGTGCATGGGCGCCCAGGCCGTCGATCAGGGTGAAGCGATGCCGCCCCAGTTGGAATGTCTCGTTCTGCCCTGGTGCCACCTTGGCCTTGCGCGCGGCCAGCACGAGCTTGGTGTCCTCATTCACCCAGGGGAAGAGGTCTTGCTGGCGTTGGGCCAGGCGGTTTTTCGTGTTGGCGTCCCTGAAGACTTCATCGGCCTTGGGGTGGGCAATGATCTCGACGCCCGGCCCCTGAAAGGCTTGAATGCCGTAGAAGTGGTCTGCGTGGTAATGCGAGACCACCACCACCTTGACCTTCTCGCCGCTGGCGTCTTCTAGCAGCTTGCGCATCTTGGCGCCGAGAGCAGGCGTGCCCAGGGTGTCGAAGACCACAAGGCCAGCGCCGGTGGCCACCGCGCCTGCGTTGGAGATGAAGCCCGCATTGGCAGCGCTGGCCTGGCCGGCCTGGCCGCGGATCACGTAGACATCCTGGCCGACTTTCTCGATGGCCATTGGGGGGAGGCCGTCGCTGGCGATGGCGCTCCCGATCAAGGTGGCCGTGGCGAGGAATCCTGCAATGCGGGCGGCAAGTGCGTGTGTCATGATGCTAATCATTCTGTGCCTTTATCTGGATCGATGCATGTTGCAGTGCGGTCAGTGATTGGGGGTGATGTTCGAACCTCGCCGTGGTCGCTTTGCTCCAACACGGCTCGCTCCCGAACATCACCCCACTTTGGTCAGTGCAGCAATGTCCATCCCTATGACCAGTAGAGCCATCGCGGCGGGCCGTCAGTCACCTTTGGGCTGAGCTTCACTCGGACTGGGAGCGCCTGCGCCCGATGGCGAGGCATGTTGGAGCGCAGCGACCATGCAGAGCCACGGGCGCAGCGCAACACCCTGCCTCGTAAGTTAAGCCCGGTGATACGGGTGCCCGCTCCCAATCGACCACGCCCGGTACAACTGCTCGGCCAGCAGCACCCTCGCCATGCCATGCGGCAGTGTGAAGTCCGACAACCGCAACAACAACCGCGCCTCCCTCTTCAGGTCTGCATCCAAGCCATCGGGCCCGCCAATCAAGAAGACCACCGGGTCGGCCTGCTCGCGCCAATCGGAGAGTTGCTGGGCCAGACCCTCACTGGTGAGTCGCTGCCCGTGTTCATCCAGCGCCACCACACGCGCATGGGCGGGCATGGCGGCACGCAAGCGTTGCGCCTCCGCCGCCATCATCACGGCCGCACTCTTTCCCGTGGTGCGTGATTCCGCCTTCACTTCCTTTAAGGTCAGGGGCAGGTCGGGCGGCAGGCGGCGGCAGTAATCGGCCACGGCCTCGTCCACCCAGACGGGCTGGCGGCTGCCCACGGCGAGGATGGTCATCTGCATGGACCAAGCATAATCAATGCATGGACAAGCCCCTCATTCTGTTTCTCGACGATTACGAGCACCTCTTTGCACATTCACCGGATGTCATGGCCTTTTCAAGCCGTGCCAGGCTGGAGGTGCACACCGAGCCACTTCGCGGCGAGGCCTTGTCCCAAGCATTGCATCGCGCCGATGGCCTCGTGCTCATGCGAGATCGCACGCCCATAGGAGAGCCCGAGCTCGCGATGGCGCCTCATCTTAAGTTCGTCATCTACACGGGTTTGCGCAACGCACTGCTCGATGAAGCCGCCTGCAAGGTCCGCAACATCCCGGTCTTCAACACCGAGTTCGGCCCCACCAAGGCCAGCACCTGTGAGCTCACCTGGGCCCTCATCCTCGCGGCGACGAAGCGCCTGGAGCCAGGCTTCCTCGCCCTTCGCAATGCCGACTCGAGTTGGCGAGCGGGGCTCCATTACCCAGGCCTTTGCGAGGTGTTGGAGGGTGAAACCCTCGGCCTCATTGGGCTGGGACAAATTGGTGCTCGGGTGGCCAAGGTGGGCCAAGCCTTTGGCATGAAGGTGGTGACCTGGAGCCCAAACATGACACCCGCCCGCGCGGCCGAGCATGGGGTCAGCAGCGTGTCACTCGATGAACTGTTGGCCACTGCGAAGGTGGTGTCCTTGCACTTGGTGCTATCGGCTGCAACGCGTCACCTTCTTCATGCCAAGAATCTCCCGCAGATGCGGCCCGATGCGGTCTTGGTCAACACCTCTCGCTCAGGTCTGATTCACGAAGGTGATCTCGTTGCCGCCCTCAGGGCTGGCCGGCCGGGCATGGCAGCCCTGGATGTCTTCGATGAAGAGCCCCTGCCCAAAAGCCACCCGTTTCGGCACATGCATCAGGTCACCTTGAGTCCGCACCTGGGCTTTGTGGCCAACCCGGTCTATGAGAT
>JBEARM010000047.1:0-10269 GCA_041163175.1 Pseudomonadota bacterium
CGATCAGGTTCAGATCAAGATGGCCCAGGGGGCCAAGCCCGGTGAGGGCGGCCAGCTTCCCGGCGGCAAGGTCTCGGAGTACATCGGAACCCTTCGCCATTCGGTGCCGGGTGTGGGCCTCATCTCGCCACCGCCCCACCACGACATCTATTCCATTGAAGACCTGGCCCAACTCATTCACGACCTCAAGAATGTGGCCACCCAGGCGGACATCTCCGTCAAGCTGGTCTCGGAGGTGGGGGTTGGCACGGTCGCCGCGGGTGTGGCCAAGGCCAAGGCAGACCACCTGGTCATTGCAGGCCACGATGGTGGAACCGGCGCCTCGCCGCTGTCCTCGATCAAGCATGCAGGGTCTCCCTGGGAGATTGGCCTGTCCGAAACCCAGCAGACCCTTGTTCTCAACGGGCTGCGCGATCGCATTCGGGTTCAGGCCGATGGCCAGATGAAGACGGGTCGCGATGTCGTCATCGCTGCGCTGCTGGGTGCGGATGAAATGGGCTTTGCCACGGCACCGCTGGTGGTCGAGGGCTGCATCATGATGCGCAAGTGCCACCTCAACACCTGTCCGGTGGGCGTGGCCACGCAAGACCCAGTGCTTCGAAAGCGATTCCAGGGCAAGCCCGAGCATGTGGTGAACTACTTCTTCTTCGTGGCCGAGGAGGTGCGGCAGATCATGGCCCAGCTGGGCATATCCCGCTTCGAGGACCTGGTTGGCCGCGTGGACCTGCTCGACACCCGCAAGGGCATTGAGCACTGGAAGGCCAAGGGCCTCGACTTCGCCCGCCTGTTCGCGGTGCCCGAGGGTGCCGATGAAAACAGTCGTCGCCACTTGTCTCGTCAAGACCATGGCCTCGAGAAGGCCCTCGATCAGGTCCTCATCACGAAGTCGCGTGCAGCCATTGAACGCGGCGAGAAGGTGCACTTCATTGAGCAGGCCCGCAACGTGAACCGCACCGTGGGGGCGATGCTCTCGGGCGAGCTCATCCGTCGGCACCCCGATGGACTGCCAGACGACACCATTCACATTCAGCTCGAGGGTGTGGGCGGCCAATCTTTCGGGGCCTTCCTGGCCAAGGGCATCACCCTCTACCTCATCGGCGATGCCAACGACTACACCGGCAAGGGCCTCTCGGGCGGCCGCATTGTGGTGCGGCCGTCCATCGAATTCCGAGGCGTTGCCCACGAGAACATCGTGGTCGGAAACACCGTGCTCTATGGCGCCACGTCTGGCGAGGCCTTCTTCCGTGGTGTGGCAGGGGAGCGCTTTGCAGTTCGGCTCTCGGGAGCCACCGCAGTGGTCGAGGGCACGGGCGACCATGGCTGCGAATACATGACCGGCGGCACCGTGGCGGTGCTGGGTCAGACGGGCCGCAACTTTGCGGCGGGCATGTCGGGCGGCATTGCCTATGTCTTCGATGAGGACGGCACCTTTGCAAGCCGCTGCAACATGGCCATGGTGCAGCTTGAGCCTGTGCTTTCGGATGCAGATCAGAAGAAGACGATCGATCCTGCCGTCTGGCACCGAGGCATGACCGATGAGCAGCAGCTGCGTCGCCTGCTCGAGGATCACCTCCGTTGGACGGGCAGCGCCCGGGCCCGAGACATTCTCGATGACTGGCCCAAGGCGAGGGCCCGTTTCGTGAAGGTCTTCCCCGCGGAGTACAAGCGGGCCCTGGCTGAAATTCATGCCCGTCAGGCTGCAGCGACATCCGCACAACAGCCGGTTGGCGTCTGAACCACCCTCAAGGACACATCATGGGAAAAGCAACAGGTTTCTTGGAACTCGAGCGAATCGAGGAGGGCTATGAAGCCCCGACGAGCCGGCTCAAGCACTACAAAGAGTTTGTCATTGGCCTTGCCCCGGAGCAGGCCAGTGTACAGGCGGCGCGCTGCATGGACTGCGGCATTCCGTTTTGCAACAACGGCTGCCCGGTCAACAACATCATTCCCGACTTCAACGACCTGGTCTATCGGCACCAGTGGCAGGCTGCCCTGGAGGTGCTGCATTCAACCAATAACTTCCCTGAGTTCACTGGCCGCATCTGCCCAGCACCCTGCGAGGCCGCCTGCACCCTGAACTACAACGACGATGCCGTGGGCATTAAGTCGATTGAGCACGCGATCATCGATCGCGGCTGGGCCGAGGGCTGGGTGGTGCCCCGACCAGCGGCACACAAGACAGGCCGCCGAGTGGCCGTGGTGGGCTCCGGGCCAGCTGGCCTGGCCGCTGCCCAGCAGCTCGCCCGGGTGGGCCACGAGGTGGTGGTGCTGGAGAAGAACGATCGGGTTGGCGGGCTGCTTCGTTACGGCATTCCCGACTTCAAAATGGAGAAGCTCCACATCGACAGGCGGGTCGCCCAGATGGAGGCCGAAGGTGTGGTCTTTCGAACCAGCGTGCTGGTGGCCGACCTTCCCAAGGACACCAAGGTCACCAACTGGGCCAAAGAAACCATCTCGCCCAAGGCCCTGCTCGAGGAGTTCGATGCAGTGGTGCTGGCCGGCGGTGCCGAGCAGCCACGTGACCTTCCCGTGCCTGGCCGTGAGCTCGACGGGGTGCACTTCGCCATGGAGTTTCTGCCGATGCAGAACAAGGTCAATGCGGGAGACCCCTTCCCGAAACAAATTCGAGCGGATGGCAAGCATGTGATTGTCATCGGCGGCGGTGACACCGGCTCTGATTGCGTGGGCACCAGCAATCGGCATGGTGCCAAGAGCGTGACCCAGTTCGAGCTCATGCCCATGCCCCCTGAGCAGGAGAACAAGGCGCTGGTCTGGCCGTATTGGCCCACCAAGCTGCGCACCTCCTCGAGCCATCAGGAAGGCTGCGAGCGGGCCTTTGCCACGGCCACGAAATCATTCATCGGCGAAAACGGTCGCGTGGTGGGCCTGCAGGCCTGTGAGGTGGCATGGAAGGACGGGAAAATGCAGGAGGTGCCTGGAACAGAGCGGGTGCTTCCGGCCGATCTCGTGCTGCTGGCCATGGGATTTGTCTCCCCCGTGGGCTCCATCTTGGAGGCCTTTGGCGTGGATCAGGACGCCCGCGGCAATGCCAAGGCAGCCACCGAGGGCGAGAAGGCCTATCTGACGGGCGTGCCCAAGGTCTTCGCGGCGGGCGACATGCGCCGGGGTCAGTCTCTGGTGGTCTGGGCCATTCGAGAGGGGCGTCAGGCCGCCCGGGCCGTGGATGAATTCCTCATGGGTCGCTCCGACCTTCCCCGCTAGGTGGGGTTGTTGCGTGGCGCATCGGCAGATGGGTCGCGCACGATGGTTTCAATCTCGATACGGCCGGTCATGAGGCGGTGGATGGGGCACTTATTGGCGATCTCAATGAGCCGGTCGTGCTGCTCGGCCGTGAGCTCGCCCGTGACCTCGATGGCGCGGCGCACCTGGTATCGAACCTGCCCGTCGTCTGACTTGGTCTCGGCCAGTCGCTCCACCTCACATCGGATGCGGTCAACCTTCCAATCGGCCTTGCGCCTTAGGTAGAGTTCGAGTGTGAGCACGGTGCAAGCCGCCAGCGACGAATCCAGCAGGTCGTGCGGGTCGGGCGCGGCATCATGTGAGCCATAGGTGGTGGGCACATCGGATGTCCAGGTGTGACGTCCGTTGCTCAGCGTGGTGATGCAGCCGGTGTCCCGGTGGAGGTGTGCAGAGATGGTGGCCATGGCATGAGATTAGCAAACTCGATTTGGGTACTTTTGGTTTGTGCCTTCGGCTGGTCTGTGCCGGCCGTGGGCAGTGTGGATGAGCGTCTTTTGGCGGCGCTGCGTGAGCCAGGCGTGGTCATTCTCATGCGGCATGCACAGACCGAGCCCGGCTTTGGAGATCCCCCCTCCTTTCGAGTGGACGACTGCAGCACCCAGCGCAATCTCTCCCCCGAGGGCCTGGCCCAGTCGGAGCGGTTCGGACGCTGGATGCAGTCGCACGGCCTGCGTCCGACACGTGTTCGGTCGAGTCAATGGTGCCGCTGCCTGGACACCGCGAGGGCCGCCTTTGGCCCTCAGATGCGCGTGGAGCCTTGGACGGCGCTCAACTCATTCTTCCAGGGCCATGGCAATCGGGATGCCCAACTGGCGGAGGCCCGGGCCGTTGCTGCCCAGATTCGAACCGGCCTCGAGGTCTGGGTGACCCATCAGGTCACGATCTCTGCCCTCACTGGCAGTTCGGTGTCGATGGGGGAGTTCGTGGTGGCCAGGCCAGGCGCCAATGGCCAACTGGTGGTGTTAGGCCGCGGACTGGTGGACTGACGCCGACTTCAAGAGGCGGGCCAGGTAGTGGCCCGTCTTGCTCTCCGGGTGGGCTGCGATGTCCTCGGGCGTGCCCTGGGCCATGACCTGCCCACCGTCCATGCCCCCGTCGGGCCCAAGGTCGATGACCCAGTCTGCAACCTTGATGACATCGAGGTTGTGCTCGATGATCACCACGGTGTTGCCAGCGTCGCGCAATTGTCCGAGCAACTTCAGCAGCAGGGCAGTGTCGTGGAAGTGAAGGCCGGTGGTGGGTTCGTCGAGCAGGTAGAGGGTCTTGCCTGTCTCTCGCTTGCTCAACTCGCAGGCAAGCTTGATGCGCTGGGCCTCGCCACCCGAGAGTGATGTTGCACTCTGGCCCAGTTGCAGATAGCCCAGGCCCACCTCGGCCAGGGTGTCGAGCCGTCGGGCCACGGCCGGGATGGCTGCGAAGAACTGCCGCGCCTCTTCAATCGTGAGGTCCAGCACCTCGGCAATGGTCTTGCCGCGGTAGCGAACGTCCAGCGTCTCGCGGTTGTATCGGCTGCCACGGCAGACATCGCAGGGCACGAAGAGGTCCGGCAGGAAGTGCATTTCCACCTTCACAAGTCCATCGCCCTGGCAGGCCTCGCAGCGGCCGCCTTTCACATTGAAGGAGAATCGGCCGCTGTCGTAGCCACGCTCGCGGGCGGTGGCCGAGCCGGCGAAGAGTTCTCGGATGGGGGTGAAGAGGCCGGTGTAGGTCGCTGGATTGCTCCGGGGAGTTCGACCAATCGGACTCTGGTCGACACAGACCAGGCGCTCGACATGCTCCAGTCCCTCCACGGCATCCACCGGCGCGGGCTGGGCCCGGGCGCCATTGATGACCTGGGCAGCCGCCAGTGCCAGGGTCTCGTTGATGAGGGTGGATTTTCCGCTGCCAGAGACGCCGGTGACACAGACCATGAGCCCCATGGGAATGTCCACGTGCACATTGCGAAGGTTGTGGCCTCGGGCACCTCGAATTCGAATGGCCCGCTCACCCGGTGGCTTGCGGTGTCGGGGCAGGTCAATTCCTCGGCGGCCTGAGAGGTAGTCGCCGGTGAGCGAGCCTGCCGTGGCCATGATCTGCTTGGGGCTGCCTTGGGCCACAACGGCGCCCCCATGAACCCCGGCGCCGGGCCCCATGTCCACCACCATGTCTGCTGCACGGATGGCGTCCTCGTCGTGTTCGACCACGACCACGGAATTTCCCAGCGACTGGAGTCGGCGAAGGGTGGCCAGGAGGCGATCGTTGTCGCGCTGGTGAAGTCCGATGGACGGTTCATCTAAGACATAGAGCACGCCACTGAGCCCCGCACCAATCTGGCTGGCCAGCCGAATGCGTTGAGACTCTCCGCCAGAGAGCGTAGAGGCGCCTCGGTCGAGGCTGAGGTAAGAGAGCCCGACATCGATGAGAAAGGAGATCCGAGACTGGATTTCGCCCAGGAGTCGCTCGCCCACGGCGGCATGCACACCCTTCAACTCGAGGCGGTCCAGGCTGCTGTGCACCGCCTGCAGTGGCATGGCCAGCAGGCTGGGCAGGTCGGTGTCATGGCCTGGCTCGCCCACGCGCACGGCCCGCGCTTCGGCCCGAAGCCGACTCCCCCCACAGGCACTGCAGGTCTGGGTCTTGCGCAACTTAGAGAGTTCCTCTCGGACGGCCGCGTTGTCGGTCTCCAACCATCGACGTGCAAGGTTGGGAAGAATGCCCTCAAAGGGCTCCTGCTTCACCACACTTCGGCCGCGGTCCAGTGGATAGCGCAGGGCCAGGCTGCGCTCCCCAGACCCATGCAGAAGAAGGTCTTGGACCTTGGGCGGCAGGGACTCATACGGGGCGTCGAGGTCAATGCCCTCTTGTTCGGCAAGGCTCTGCAGAATGGACCAGGCAAAGGCATTGCGCTGGTCCCAGCCTGCAATGGCGCCAGAGGCGAGCGACAGGTGCGGGAATTGCACAATTCGCTCGGGATCGAAGCAGGTCTCTTCGCCCAGGCCGTCACAGGTGGGGCAGGCCCCTGCGGGGGAGTTGAATGAGAACAGGTTGGGCTCCAATGGCCCGGGGGTGTGGCCACAGTCTGGGCAGGCCAGGTGTGGCGAGAGACGAAGCCTTTCAGTGGCCTCGGTGTCTGAGGGAGGCTCACAGATGGCCAGGGCCTGGTCGCGGCCCAGCCGCATGGCGGTCTCCAACGATTCGCTCAGCCGCTCCCGACTGGTGGGCTTGATCTTGAGCCGGTCGACCACCACCCAGAGGCTGATGGGCAGGTGGTTCGGCCAGGCAGGCATGGCATCCAAGACATGGTCTTCGATGGGGCCGTCTCCCACCTGCACCTGTACCCGAACGAAGCCTTGGGCTCGAAGGCCATCGATGACCGGATGCAGGTCGCCGGCCTGCTGCGTTTGAATGGGGGCCAGCAGGCTGACCTTGGTCTCGGCGGGCTGCTCGAGCAGTTGGTCCACCATGTGGGTCAAGGTCTGGGCGGCCAGTCGTCGCGAGGGGTGCTGGGGGCAGTGCGGCGTGCCGGCCCTGGCAAACAGAAGGCGAAGGTAGTCGGCAATTTCCGTCACGGTGCCCACGGTGGACCGAGGGTTGTGGTTGTTGGCCTTTTGCTCGATGGCAATGGCCGGTGAGAGCCCTTCGATGAGGTCGACATCGGGGCGTTCCATCAGTTGCAGGAACTGCCGGGCATACGGGGAGAGCGATTCCACGTAGCGACGCTGGCCCTCGGCATAGAGGGTGTCAAAGGCCAGCGATGATTTGCCAGACCCAGACACCCCTGTGATCACCACGAAGGCGTCTCGGGGAATGTCGAGGTCGATGCCCTTGAGGTTGTGGGTTCGGGCACCTCTGACGCGAATGAAGCGACTGTCTGTCATGGGGCGTGCCAAAAGGTCAATCAACTACTATAGCGAACGATGTCTGTTCAAGCCGATGCACCCCTTGCGCTAACCCCAGCAGAGCGTCGGGCCAGCCTGTCCCTCTCAAGCGTGATTGGCTTGCGCATGCTGGGTCTCTTTCTCATGCTGCCCGTCATGGCTGTTGGTGCGCGCGATCTCCCGGGCGGGACGGACCCGACCCTCGTGGGACTGGCCTTGGGTGTCTATGGGCTCACCCAGGCGGTCCTTCAGATTCCATTTGGCATGGCCTCCGACCGATTTGGCCGCAAGCCGGTGATCATTTTTGGGCTTCTGGTCTTTGCCGCAGGAAGCCTGCTGGCAGCCGTGGCCCCCACGATCGAGGCCTTGGTGGTGGCCCGCGCCATTCAGGGTGCTGGTGCGGTCTCTGCGGCAGTGAGCGCCTTTCTGGCAGACCTCACCCGTGACGAGGTTCGGGCCCGGGCCATGGCGATGGTCGGCGGCGCGATTGGCCTGTCCTTTGCGATCTCTCTGGTGCTGGCACCCGTGGTCTTTGGGCACTTCGGCCTCTCGGGGCTCTTCCTGCTCACAGCTTCTCTTGCTGGGGCAGCCTGTCTGGTGGTCTGGCGCATTCCGCCTGCGGCCAAGGTGGGCTCCGCCCTGGGAGGGCCGGGCCTGCGAGTGGCCGACCTGCTCCGACTGGGGCAGCTCAACCGCCTGCATGTGGGCATTTTTTCGATGATGGCCGTGCAGACCGCCATGTTCGTGGCCATTCCGCTGGGCCTCGACAGTCAGGGCCTGCCCCTGGCCGACCACTGGATGGTCTATCTGCCGCTGCTCCTGTTGTCCTTCGCGGCAATGGTTCCGATTGTCTTCTGGGCTGAGCGCAAGGGTCGTTTTCGGTTTGCCTTCCTGCTGGGCATCGGGGTGCTGATGACGGCCATGAGTGTCTTCCTGGGGGCGGGTGCCATGTGGCACTGGTTCCTTGCCATTTGGGTGTTCATGGTGGGCTTTAATCTGCTGGAGGCCCTGCTGCCGTCCTGGGTGTCTCGCGTGGCGCCCCAGCAGTCTCGTGGCATGGCCTTGGGCCTCTACACCACGGCCCAGTCGTTGGGCTTGTTTGTGGGTGGCGCCATGGGGGGCTGGGTGGCCGGTCGGCATGGGGTCGCCGGCATCTTCATGGTCTGCCTCTTGATCTTGTTATTCTGGCTTGTGGTCGCCCTGGGTCTCAGAGAGATCGGGTCGCGTCGGGCCTCGTTCGATCGTCCATCGGCCGTCGGATAGTCGGCCCGCAGCCACCCCGCTAGGGTGGTGGCCCTTTTTTATTTCAAGGAGCATTTGCATGGCATCAGTGAACAAAGTCATTCTCATGGGCAACCTGGGCCGAGACCCAGAGGTCCGGTACTCCCCAGACGGCGGCGCCATTGCCAATGTCTCGATTGCCACGACATCCCGCTACAAGGACAAGTCGAGCGGCGACATGAAGGAGGACACGGAATGGCATCGTGTTGTCTTCTTTGGTCGGCTTGCCGAGATCGCAGGCGAGTACCTGAAGAAGGGTCGGCCGGTCTATGTCGAGGGCCGGCTTCGTACGCGCAAGTGGCAGGATCAGCAAGGCCAAGAGCGTCAGACCACCGAAATCGTGGCCGACCAAATGCAACTGCTCGGTGGCCGCGAAGGCGGTGGTGGCGGGGGGAGCGGCGGAGGTGGTGGCCAGGGAATCCCATCGGATGACATGCCCTCGAGCTCCAGTTCGGGCCAGGGCCGCGCGGCTGGCAAGGCCTCTGGATTCGACGACCTCGACGACGACATCCCGTTCTAAGCCGAGTACACTTAGCTTCCGGTTCAAAACGCCGCTTTCGCGGCGTTTTTCGTATTCAAAGACCCTATGTTCAAACGTTACTTCATCACTGGATTGCTGATCTGGCTTCCGATTGGCATCACCGTTTGGGTGCTTGGCTTCATCGTCAATACGCTCGACAGCGTGCTGCCCATCGCCCTGAGTCCCAGGGCCCTCTTCGGGGTGGACATTCCGGGCTTTGGGGTGGTGGCCGTGGCCCTGGTGGTCTTCGTCACCGGCGTGCTGGCGGCAAACCTGTTGGGTCGTCGAGTGGTCGCCCTCTGGGAGGCCCTTTTGGCCCGGATTCCCCTGGTGCGCTCCATTTACTCCTCTGTGAAGCAGGTCAGTGACACCATTCTTGCGCCCAATGGCCAAGCCTTCCGTCAGGCTGTTCTGGTCCAGTACCCGCGTCCCGGCGCCTGGACAATCGCCTTCGTCACAGGCTCGCCCAGCCACGAGGTGGCATCACTCCTGCCCCCGGATTGTGTGAGTGTCTATGTGCCCACCACACCCAACCCAACCTCTGGATTTTTCCTGATGATGCCCAAGGGCGATGTCATCCCCTTGAGCATCCCTGTGGATGCAGCCCTGAAATACGTGGTCTCCATGGGAACCGTGCCGCCGGCTGCGGCCCAGACCAGTGCGCTCCTGCGCCCCACCTCTACGAAGCCCTGATTGCCATGCGGACTCACTACTGCGGAACCCTCGACCTCGACCAACTCGACCAGACCGTGACCCTCTGTGGCTGGGTGCATCGGCGGCGCGACCATGGCGGCGTCATATTTATCGACCTGCGCGACCGTGACGGCATCGCACAGGTGGTCTGCGATCCAGACCGAGCTGAGGTCTTTGCCCTGGCAGAGTCGCTCCGAAATGAGTTCTGCGTGCGAATCTCGGGCCTGGTTCGTCGGCGTCCAGAGGGCACGGTCAATGCCAATATGCGCAGTGGCGGGATCGAGGTGCTCTGCCGCGAGCTCGAGATTTTGAATCCGTCGGTCACGCCACCCTTTCAGCTCGATGATGAGCACCTCTCCGAAACCACACGGCTCACCCATCGGGTGCTCGACCTTCGCCGGCCGGTGATGCAGCACAACCTGCGGCTTCGCTACAAGGTGGCCATGGGCGTGCGTCGCTTCCTCGATGCCCAGGGTTTTGTCGACATCGAAACCCCCATGCTCACCAAGTCCACCCCTGAGGGCGCGCGAGATTATCTGGTGCCGTCCCGGGTCCATGCGGGCTCGTTCTTTGCCCTTCCGCAGTCGCCCCAACTCTTTAAGCAGCTCCTGATGGTTGCTGGCTTCGACCGCTACTACCAAATCACCAAATGCTTCC
>JBEARM010000048.1:0-14309 GCA_041163175.1 Pseudomonadota bacterium
TGGCGAAGGGTTCCGATGTACTCCGAGACCTTGCCGCCGGGAAGCTGGCCGCCCTCACCGGGCTTGGCCCCCTGGGCCATCTTGATCTGAACCTGATCGGCCGACACCAGGTACTCCGTGGTCACCCCGAAGCGGCCAGAGGCCACCTGCTTGATCTTCGAGCGCAGACTGTCGCCCTCCTCGAGGGGGTAGTCCGATTCGATCTGGGCTGCGCCCAGGACATCGGACAGGGTTGTGCCCGCCTTGATTCGAATGCCCTTGAGTTCTTCGCGGTAGCGGCGCTTGTCCTCCCCGCCCTCGCCCGTGTTGGACTTGCCACCAATTCGAT
The DNA here is from genome assembly GCA_041163175.1 of Pseudomonadota bacterium. Taxonomy (GTDB): domain Bacteria; phylum Pseudomonadota; class Gammaproteobacteria; order Burkholderiales; family Burkholderiaceae_A; genus Hahnella. Next base: position 329 of record JBEARM010000048.1, read on the forward strand.
TCATGGCCACGGCCAGTGTGGAATGGGCCTCGGTGGAGATGGATCCCAAGGACATGGCACCGGTTGCAAAACGCTTGACGATCTCTGCCGCGGGCTCAACCTCCTCGAGCGCAATGGCCTTGTTCGGGTCAACGCGAAACTCGAAGAGCCCACGCAGCGTCATGTGGCGACGGCTCTGGTCGTTGATGATCTGGGCGTACTCCTTGTAAGAGGAGAAGTTGCCCGAGCGCGACGCATGCTGCAGCTTGGCAATGGCATCGGGCGTCCACATGTGGGCCTCACCCCGTACCCGCCAGGCATATTCGCCGCCCGTATCCAGCATGCTGGCCAAGAGAGGGTCTGCGCCAAAGGCTGCCTGGTGGGTTCGGATGGCCTCTTCGGCCATCTCGAAGATGCCAATGCCTTCCACCGTGGTCGGCGTGCCCGTGAAGTAGCGGTCAATCGTGACCGTATTGACGCCGATGGCCTCGAAGATCTGGGCGCCGCAGTAGGACATGTAGGTGGAGATGCCCATCTTGGACATGACCTTGGCCAGGCCTTTGCCGATGGCCTTGATGTAGTTGGCGATGGCCTTGTCGGCGCTCAGGTCGCCCGAGAGCTCGGCATGGATGTCCACGATGGTCTCCATGGCCAGATACGGGTGGACCGCCTCTGCGCCATAGCCTGCAAGCACTGCGAAGTGATGGACCTCGCGGGCCGAGCCCGTTTCCACCACCAGGCCAGCGGAGGTGCGACGACCCTCACGCACGAGATGCTGGTGAATGGCCGACAGGGCCAAGAGGGCTGGAATGGCCACCCGTGTGGGGCCGACCGCACGGTCGCTGATGATGAGAATGTTTGCGCCTGCGGTGATGGCCTCCATGGCCTCGGCGCAGAGCGTGGCCAGTCGGGCCTCCACACCCTCCTTGCCCCAGGCCACTGGGTAGGTGATGTCGATGACCTGGCTACGAAACTTTCCGCGGGTGTGCTGCTCGATGTCACGGAGCCTGCGCATGGCGGCGAAGTCGAGGATGGGCTGACTCACCTCGAGCCGCAGCGGCGGGTTGACCTGATTGATGTCGAGCAGGTTGGGCTTGGGCCCGATAAAGGAGTTGAGTGACATGACAATCGCCTCACGAATCGGGTCGATCGGCGGATTCGTCACCTGGGCAAAGAGCTGCTTGAAGTAGTTGTAAAGGGGCTTGTTGCGATCCGACAGCACCGCCAGCGGTGAGTCGTTGCCCATGGAGCCCACGGCCTCCTCCCCGGCCTGGGCCATGGGTGCCATCAAGAACTTGAGGTCTTCCTGGCTGTAGCCAAAGGCCTGCTGTCGGTCGATGAGCGAGACGGCATGGTCCTCGGGCGCATTGCCCACCTCGGGCGCCAACGCATGGAGTTCCACCCGAACGTTGTCAATCCATTGCTTGTAGGGGCGTGACTTCGAAAGGCTGGCCTTGAGCTCCTCGTCGTGGATCATGCGGCCCTGATCGAGATCGATGAGGAACATCTTGCCAGGCTGCAGGCGCCATTTGCGAACGATCTTGCTCTCGGGCACGGGCAGCACGCCCGACTCTGAGGCCATGATCACAAGGTCGTCGTCGGTGATGCAATAGCGCGAGGGCCGCAGGCCGTTACGGTCGAGGGTTGCGCCAATCTGCCGGCCATCGGTGAACACAATCGAGGCAGGACCATCCCAGGACTCCATCATGGCCGCGTGGTACTCGTAGAACGCCCGGCGGCCTTCATCCATGGTGGTGTGCTGCTCCCATGGCTCTGGAATCATCATCATGACCGCGTGGGCCAACGGATAGCCGGACGCCACCAAGAGCTCCAGGCAGTTGTCGAAGGTGGCCGTGTCGGACTGGCCCGGAAAGCTAATGGGGTAGAGCTTTTGAAGGTCGGCACCCAGCACAGGAGAGGCCATCACGCCCTCACGGGCGCGCATCCAGTTGTAATTTCCCTTCACCGTATTGATCTCACCGTTGTGAGCCACCATGCGGTAGGGGTGCGCCAGCGGCCACTCGGGGAAGGTGTTGGTGGAGAAGCGCTGATGCACCAGGGCCAAGGCAGACTGGCAGCGCGGGTGGGCCAAGTCTTTGTAATAGACGCCGACCTGATCGGCCAGCAGAAGACCTTTGTAGACAATCGTGCGGCTCGACATCGAGGGCACGTAGTACTCCTGGCCGTGCTGGAGTTGCAGCGATTGAATGGCGCTCGAGGCCGTTTTACGAATGACGTAGAGCTTGCGCTCCAGGGCATCCTGCACCACGACATCGGCACCTCGACCAATGAAAATCTGACGAATCAAGGGCTCTTTGGCCCGCACCCGCGGTGACATGGGCATGTCGGCATCTGTGGGCACATCGCGCCAGCCCAGCACCACCTGGCCCTCAGCTGCCACCGCCCGCTCCAGGGCCCGCTCACAGGCCAGGCGCGAGGCGTGCTCCTTCGGAAGGAAGACCATGCCAACCCCGTACTCGCCCGGTGGAGGGAGCGTGACGCCCCCTTGTTGCATCTCTTCGCGCAGATAGGCGTCGGGAATTTGAATCAGGATGCCGGCCCCGTCGCCCATGAGGGCGTCTGCACCCACTGCGCCTCGGTGATCGAGGTTCTTGAGAATCAAGAGCCCCTGCTCCACGATGCTGTGCGACTTCTGGCCCTTGATGTGAGCTACAAAGCCAACACCACAGGCGTCATGCTCATGTGCGGGGTTGTAGAGGCCGGCTGAAAACATGGGGTGCTCCCGAACGAAATGAATTTGAGGGAGCGATTATCCAGTGCCAGACCATGGGGCGCAAAGAAAAATGGGCTAGAAACCCCTTCAAGGCTGGATTTTAATTAGGGTCAGAACAAATAATAGGTCGCCACAGTAGTCAAGGACTCTAAATTAGGGACACATCAAAATCCCCAGGGCGTGGGGCTGACGAGGCCTCGCCCGCAGGGCGGCCGCGCGGCCGCATGACCCAGGCCTCGCGCTCCTCGGTCGGCAGGCGCGCCCAGGCCGCCGGCCCCAGGAATGGCCAGCCCATGGACAGCCCTCGGGCCACGCCGTCCAGCACCCCGGGCGACAAAGGCTCTCGCAGCAGCCGCATAAATGCCGCCTCACGCTCGAAAGGCGTGTTGCCAAGGGCCCAGTAGCCCTCCACCGGCTTGATGTTCACAAATCGGGCGGGGGGCTGCTGGCCTGCCAGCAGGGCTGCACTGGACCATGGCCAGTCCAGGGGGTCTCCGCAGAGACCCGCCCGCACAGACTGCCAGGCCATCCAGACCAGGGCATCGACCCCATGGGCCGACGGATCCACCCAGTAGCTTCGATACCGCCCCGCCCAGGGCGTCCCGGAGCGTCGCCACCGGGCATTGAACCGCCGCACATACCGCCGGCCCACCTGCTGGACGACATCGGCCATGGCACGGGGCCGTTGTGGCGTGACCAGCCAGTGGGCCTCTCGGCCCACCACCGCCCAGCCATGTACAAAGAGACCCAGGCCCAAGGCGGCCTCAAAGAAAATCTGCTCGTAGGCCTCTCGGTCCTCCGCGTCCAGACAAAAGGAGGCGTCCCCGTGGCCCGACTGGGCCAGGTGGTAACAGCGTCCAGCCACCACCTGACGAGGGCGCCGCGCCATGCCAGACTCCTAGGCGGCGAGCTGCTGGCTCTGCGCGATGGCCTGCGCAACCACCGATGAGGGCACCGGCTGCAAGGCCGCATCGCCAAGCCCCTTGAGCACGATGTACCGCACCTGACCGGCCGCCGCCTTTTTATCGTGGGACATCCACTCCAGGTAAGCCTCGCTCGACCAATCTGGCGGCTCCACAGGCAAGCCAGCGGCTGCCACCAGCCGCCGAATGCGATCCCGGTCGGCCACCGCCAATTGGCCCAGTTGCTCAGATAAACACGCCGCCATCACCATGCCGCAGCCCACGGCTTCTCCATGAAGCCACTGGCCATAACCCATGCCCGCCTCAATGGCGTGGCCAAAGGTGTGGCCGAAGTTCAGAATCGCGCGACGGCCAGACGACTCTCGCTCATCTTGGGCCAAGGCTTCGGGTGCCCGGCCCCGCAGGGCGGGCATCTGCGCCTCGAGCCACTCAAAGAAGGTGCGGTCCAGGCTTGCGCCGTACTTGATGATCTCGGCCAGACCTGCGGAAAGCTCCCGCTCTGGGAGGGTCTGCAGCACAGCCATGTCGATGAAAACAGCCTGCGGCTGATAGAAGGCCCCGATCATGTTCTTGCCCAAGGGATGATTCACCCCGGTCTTGCCGCCCACGGAGGAATCCACCTGAGACAGCAAGGTGGTGGGTACCTGCACGAAGGGCACGCCACGCTGGTAACAGGCCGCGGCAAAACCGGCCATGTCTCCCACAACACCACCGCCCAGGGCCACCACAGTGGCGCCCCGCTCCATCCGGTGCGCCATCATGGCGTCGAAGACCGTGCCCAGCACCGCCATCGTCTTGTGCGCCTCACCATCCGGGAGCGTGATCAGGATGGGCTCCAGCCCCTCCTGCCGGAGGGTTGCCAAGAGGCGTTCTGCATACAACGGGCCCACGGTGTCGTTGGTGACCACGGCCACCTGTCGGCCGGCCACGACCGAGCGCCACAGGCTGCCCTCACCAAGAAGTCCCTCTCCAATCCAGATGGGATAGCTGCGATCACCCAAGGACACATTCACCGTGGCCATGAGGCCCGGCACCGTGGTCGCGGAAATTTGTGGGGAGGTCTTTTTGTTCATGTGGCGTCCTTTTCGGAGGGTGCAGCCAGGCCCTCTGCCACGAGCCGCGCCTCGATCTGACCGAGCACCTGGGCCAAGGAGCCTTTGGTACTCGAGACCACGTGGTCTGCAAGGCCACGGTAGATTGGGTCGCGCAGGGCATGCAGCTCCTCAATTTTGGCGCGAGGATCGTCGGCCTGGGTGAGCAAGGGTCGAGATTGATCGGTCTTTAGGCGGGTCCAGAGCAGCCGAGGGTCGGCCTCCAGGTAAATCACAAACCCCTTGGAGAGGGCCTGTCGGTTCTCGGGCGCCATTGGGGCACCACCTCCGGTGGTCACGATGAGGTCTTGTCGGGCCATGATCTCATCGACCACCTTGGACTCGCGCCGCCGAAAACCCTCTTCCCCTTCCACCTCAAAGATCACGGCCACGGAAGTGCCGCATCGCTGCTCGATCTCTTGGTCTGTGTCCACCATGGCTCGTCCAATTCGCTGCGAGAGTCGCCGACCGACGGTCGTCTTGCCCGCGCCCATCAAGCCGATGAGAACGATGTTTCGATGTGCGTCCATCTTCGGGATCTGAGTCTATCAGGCGATACACTTGGGCTGTATGCGCCTGCTTCTTAAAGCCCTCGCCGTGGGCTTCTTCGGTCTCGTCGCCCTGGTCGGGCTGGTGGGGCTTGTCTGGGCCATGGCCACGCCCCGGCTGCCCGAGGTCCTGGCCCTGTCGGACTACCGCCCGAAGCTGCCCTTGCGGGTCATGACTGCCGACGGTGTGCTCATTGGGGAGTTCGGTGAAGAACGGCGAAGCGTGGTGCGCTTCAACGAGGTGCCCCGCTCCCTGATCGATGCCATCTTGGCCGCCGAGGACGACCGCTTTTTCGAGCACAGCGGCATCGACATCCAGGGCATCTTCCGGTCGGCCGGCGCCAACCTCCTATCTGCCAGCAAGGCCCAGGGTGCGAGCACCATCACCATGCAGGTGGCGCGCAACTTTTACTTGTCCTCCGACAAAACCTTCTTGCGCAAGATATACGAGGTCTTGCTCGCCCTGAAGATCGAGCAGCAGCTCACCAAATCACAGATTCTCGAGCTCTACATCAACCAGATCTTCCTGGGCCGGCGGGCCTATGGCTTTGCATCGGCTGCGCAGATTTATTTTGGAAAGCCCATTCAGCGGCTCACCATCGCAGAGGCGGCCATGCTCGCAGGCCTCCCCAAGGCGCCCTCGGCCTTCAACCCCGTGGTCAATCCACGCCGGGCCAAGGCACGGCAGGAATACATCCTCGGGCGCATGCGCAAGCTCGACATGATCAGCGATGGCCAGTTCGTCAAGGCCATGAAGGAACAGCTGCGGGTCATTGGGCGCAGCGACGACTACAGTATTAACGCGGCCTATCTGGCGGAGATGGTTCGTCAACAGCTCTACAGCGAGTTTCAGGAGGGCACCTACAGCCGAGGCCTCACAGTCTTCACCACCATCCGGGCCGATGAGCAGCGTGCCGCCCACGCAGCCTTGCGCAGTGCGCTGATCGATTTCGACCGCCGTCAGGGCTGGCGAGGGCCGGAGGGCCGCATCGAACTCCCGGCCAGCCGGGCCGAAGAGATCGAGGATGCCGTGGAGGATGCGCTGGCCGACCGCCCCGACAGCGATGGGCTCTTCACCGCGGTGGTCACCAGCACACTGGCCCAGGAGGTTCGTGTCATGCGTCCTCGGGGCCGGGAGTTCGTCATTGGCGCCGAAGGCCTTAAATTTGCGGCCAAGGGACTCGATCCGAAGGCTCCCGAGAACCTGAAGATCAGCCGGGGCGCGATTGTTCGAATCGCCCTCATGGCCAACGGCGAGTGGGAACTCACCCAGGTGCCTTTGGTGGAGGGCGCCTTCGTGGCCCTTCAGAACGACACCGGCGCGGTGCGGGCCTTGGTGGGCGGCTTCGATTTCCGGCGCAGCAAGTTCAACCACGTGACCCAGGCCTACCGACAGCCGGGCTCTACCCTCAAGCCTTTCATCTACGCTGCTGCCTTGGAGCGGGGCTTCTCCGGCACCAGCCTCATCAATGACGCCCTGGTCACCTTCGACCCAGGCATCACTGGTGGCGAGGAGTGGAACCCCAAGAACTACGACGGCCAGTACGATGGCGCCATCACGCTCCGCCAAGCCTTGGCCAAATCCAAGAACATGGTCTCGATCCGGCTGCTTCACGCCATCGGGCCTCGGGCCGGCCAGAACTACCTCAGCCGTTTCGGCTTTGAATCCTCCAAGAACCCGCCCTATCTCACACTGGCGCTCGGTGCGGGCGCCGTCACCCCCATGCAAATGGCCACCGGCTATGCAGCCTTTGCCAATGGGGGCTATCGGGTCACGCCCTACTTCATCGACCGCGTCATCGACGAGCACGGCAACCTGCTCTCACGCAATGAGCCCGCCAGGGCCGGGGGGGATGCGCCCCGCATCATCGACGAACGCTATGCCTTCATCACCCACAGCCTGCTGCAGGAGGTCGTTCGCTCTGGAACGGCCCGCAAGGCCCTCTCTCTGGGGCGCACGGATCTGGCGGGCAAAACCGGTACCACCAATGACGCGCAGGATGCATGGTTTGCGGGCTATCACAGCCAGTTCGCAGCCGTGGCCTGGATTGGCTACGACCAGCCGCGCTCCCTGGGCGAGCGGGAGACCGGTGGTGGACTCGCCCTGCCCGTCTGGATCTCATTCATGTCCGAGACCAGCAAGCGCATTCCGCAGCGTCCCCGGCCTGTTCCGGCCGGTGTGATTCGAATTGGCAACGAGTTCTACACCAGCGGCAACCTACCGGGTGTTGGGGTGGAATCGCTCGGCTTTGCGGTTGGAGAGGCGCCGCAAGACCCGTTGGCCCCAGCAGGCCCCTCCAGCGGGAACTGATTCAGCGGAAGTCGACGCCAGAGAGGGCCCGTGCATGGGAGAGGCTGACCGCCTTGAATTCGCCGTGTCCGCGCGTGTCCTCCCAGTGGTCGTCGCGCCAAACAAAATGATGTGCGCCCTGCTTGGAGGCCAGCCAGAGTTGTTGCGTGGGCGCCTGCGCATTCACGATGATGGACTGGCCCGACTCCAATTCCACCTCCAGGACCGGCCCGCTTCGGTGGCACTCCAGTGCGAGGTCGTGTTCTGAATTCCATCGGTCCACGGTGTCTTCCAGCCAGCGGAAGGCGGCTTCTATTTTCTGAAGATAATCGGATTCGTTCATACTCAAGAGATGGTTTCGTTCATGTGCAAGAAGACTAACCGCTGGCCTCCCCGCGCGCTGCAACCAACCCTTCGCGCCATCGGATTTTGCCTGGCGATGGCCACCGTGGGCTGTGGGCAGAAGGGGCCCCTGGTCATGCCCACCCCGCAGTATCCGGCGCCAGCCGCCCCAGCGGCTCCCTCCAGCACCACCCCGTGACCCTAGAGTCCAGCATTCTGCCGGAGGCCTTCGGACGGGATGCCGAGGGCCAGCTGCACTGCGAGGGGGTGCGCCTCTCCAGCCTGGCGCAAGCCCATGGCACTCCGCTCTATGTCTACAGCGCCCGAGCCATTCGGCAGGCGTATCGCGCCTTTGCCGCCGCGGCCTCGGATGAACAGCCACTGTCGGTCTGCTATGCCGTCAAGGCCAACCCCACCCTCGGCATTCTCAAGCTGCTGGCCCGGGAAGGGGCGGGCTTTGACATCGTCTCCGAGGGTGAATTGTTTCGAGTGCTCAAGGCGGGTGGGCAGGCCAGCCAGTGCGTCTTCTCGGGTGTCGGCAAGCGCGACCAAGAACTCGCCGAGGCACTTCGCGCGGGCGTGGGCTGCATCAACGTCGAGAGCATCGACGAGCTCCGTCAGCTCTCGGCCGTGGCCAGCGCCATGGGCCAGCGTGCGCCCATCTCCATCCGAGTCAATCCCGACATCGACCCCAAGACACACCCCTACATTTCCACCGGCCTCAAGGAGAACAAGTTCGGCGTGCCCATCGAAGAGGCCCTCGACGCCTACCGGCTCGCGCATGCATTGCCGGGCCTTGAGATTCATGGCGTCGACTGCCACATTGGTTCGCAGATCACTTCATTGCCGCCCTTCCTAGAGGCCACGGAGCGGGTGCTGGCCTTCGTCGACACCTTGGCAGCCGAGGGCATTCACATTGCACACATCGACCTCGGCGGCGGCCTGGGCATTCGTTACCACGATGAACAGCCCCCTTCGGCCACAGACCTGCTCGAGGCTGTCAAGGCCTGTGTGGCCCACTGGTCCAAGGGACGTCAGCAGCCGGTGCCCAGGCTGGTCTTCGAGTTTGGCCGCGCCATTGTTGGCCAGGCGGGCGTGCTGCTGACACAGGTCTGCTTTCTCAAGCCCGGGAGCTCCAAGAACTTCGCCATCGTGGATGCCGGCATGAACGACCTCATGCGGCCGGCGCTCTACGAGGCCTGGCACGAGGTCTTCCCTGTCTTGCACCATACAGACGCCCCCACCCTGCAGTGGGATGTGGTGGGGCCGGTCTGCGAGAGTGGGGACTGGCTGGCCAGAGACCGCGCCTTGTCGTTGCTCCGAGGCGATCTGCTCGTGCTGGCCTCGGCGGGCGCCTATGGGTCTTCGATGGCCTCGAACTACAACAGCCGGCCTCGGCCCGCAGAGGTGCTCATCGAAGAAGCCGGCGAGGTTCAGGTCATCAGGGCTCGCGAGCGTCTCGACGATCTAATCCGAGGCGAACCCGTCTAAGCAGCAGGATCATCATCAGAGCCAGCGCCGCCAGCGCTGGCTCCAGGAAGTCGTTCTTTCCGGCCTTGTGCAGCACGTAATGCACAAGGGCCAGGCCCACCACAGGCCAGACCAAACGGTGCAATCGCTTCCAGTGCTTGCCGAGCCTGAGCATGCTCCATCGGTTGGAGGTCAAGGCCAAGGGCAGCATGAGCAAGAGCGCCAAGAGGCCCACCGTCACAAACGGCCGCTGGAAGGCATCGACCGCGAGTGCGGGCCAGACCAGGTCGTGCTCAAACTGAGCATAGGCCAAGACATGAATGGTCGCGTAGAAGAAGGCCCAGAGGCCGAGCATGCGCCGGGCCATCAGAATGCCCGGCCAGAGGGTGCGCTGAAGCACCGGCACAAGCAGCACCAGCCAGAGTAGCACCAGGGTCTGTCGACCAAGGCCCCGCAGAATCTCCTCCTGAGGATTGGCGCCTAGGCTGTCGAGCAGCAGGCGCGCCGAGAGTTCCAGCAGTGGCCCCGCAGCCCAGCACCAAAGGCTCAGGTAGAGCGGGTTAATAGAAACGGCGGAGGTCCATCCCGGCATAGAGCGAGGCCACCTGCTCCGCATACCCATTGAACGGCAGGGTTGGACGACGGGCGCTGAGAATGCCATCTTCCCCGATGCGACGCTCGGTGGCCTGAGACCACCTGCGATGCGGAACGGCGGGGTTCACATTCGAGTAGAAGCCATATTCCTGGGGTGCCGCCGCAGACCAACTGGTGAGCGGTTCGCGCTCCTGGAACTGAATGCGAACGATCGACTTGCTGCTCTTGAAGCCATACTTCCAAGGCACCACGAGCCGAACCGGCGCGCCGTTCTGTGCGGTGAGTTGGTGTCCGTAGAGGCCAAACGAGAGCAGCGTGAGCGGATGCTGGGCCTCATCGAGCCGCAGGCCTTCAACATAGGGCCAGTCGAGCACGGGTGAGCGCAGTCCCGGCATCATCTTCGGGTCGGCCAGGGTGGTGAAGGCCACGTACTTGGCCGAGCCCAGTGGCTGAACCCGCCGAATGAGTGCAGACAGGCTGTAGCCCACCCACGGGATCACCATCGACCAGCCCTCGACGCAGCGCATCCGGTAGGTGCGCTCCTCCATGGGTGCAAGCTTCAGCAGGTCTTCAATGCCGATGGTCTGGGGCTTGGCCACAAGGCCGCCCACCTCGATGGCCCAGGGGCTCGACTGGAGCCGCTTTGGGGCATGCCTGGCAGGGTCAGACTTCCCCGTGCCAAACTCGTAGAAATTGTTGTAACTGGTGACGTCGTCCCAAGGGGTGAGCTTGTCGAGAATGACAGGCCCCGCCGCCTTCCCAGTGAGGGTCGGCGGCTTGGCCGCCGAGGCGCTCGCCGGCAGGCCATGGCCAAGGCCCGCACCCGCCAGCAGGCCCGCTGCAATGAATTGTCTGCGGGCCCAGGCCCACTGCGGCGTGATGAAAGGCTCGAGGGCCTCGCCTCGAAGGTCTCGCCTGGCCTTAGAGCGCACCATACGAATGCAGACCGGACAAGAACATGTTCACGCCCAGGAATGCAAAGCCGGTGATGAGCAGGCCAACAAGAGACCAGTAGGCCGCGAATGTTCCACGCAGTCCCTTCATGAGCCGCAGGTGCAGCCAGGCCGCGTAGTTCAGCCAGACAATCAGCGCCCAGGTTTCTTTCGGGTCCCACTGCCAGTAGGTTCCCCAGGCCTCAGCAGCCCAGAGCGCACCCAAAATTGTGGCCACGGTGAAGAAGGCAAAGCCGATGGCAATGGCCCGGTACATGACGTCGTCCAGCACCTCGAGTGAGGGCAAGGCCTCAGCAATTCGCCGCCGCCCGAGAATCACGCCGCCCACAAAGACAATCGAGACCCCAAAGTAGAGGGCCCAGAAGTCAGAGAAGCCGGAGCGGCTAAAGGCCAGAGGTTCCAGGCACAGGAGCACGCCCAGAATGAAGAGCGGTGCCAGGGCCTTCCAGTTGGTGTCAGCCGCATTGACCTTGATGAGGTAGGCAAAGGCCACCATGGCCGCGATGGAGAAGGTGCCATAGCCCACAAAGTTGGCAGGCACATGAATTTTCATCCACCAGGACTGCAACGCAGGCACCAAGGGCTGGATCTCGTGGGCCGAACGGGTCGCGGTGTACCAGAGCAGAAAGGCCACGGCCGCCACAATGATGAGGGACACAAAGGCACCCATGCTGCGGTTGCGGTAGCGCTGCTCATAAAAGAGGTAAAAAAGTGCTGTGATGAGAGCAAACAGCACGAAGACCTCGTAGAGATTGCTCACCGGTATGTGGCCCACATCTGGCGAGATGAGGTAGGACTCATACCAACGCACGAGCATCCCTACAAAGCCCATGACACAGGCCGACCAGGTGAGCACCGAACCGGCCCAGAGCGCAGTGGCACCTCGCGTCAGCACACCCAACCAGTAGAAGACACAGCCCAGGGAGAAAAGGGCGGACATCCAAAGGATGGCCGTTTGCGAGCTCAGGAAATACTTCAGTACAAAACTGTTCTCCGCCCGAGCAATGTCCGCCCCGTAGGCTGAAATGCCCAGGAGCGCCAGCACGCCGCAGCCCAGGATGTAGGGGCGCATGGCTGGCCAAAGCCAGCCCAAGAAGACGATGCTGGGCACGCAAGCCCAGAGAATCACCTTCTCGTAGATGTCCATGAAGTCACCGTACTGCTGAGAGGCATAGGCAGCCCCGGCAAAAAGCAGGGCGGCAAAGGCCGCGTCGAGCCAATTGAGCCGTCCCCCACCCACCGGCGTGAGTTCGGCAGCCGAGAGGTCTTGCATCACCGATGTGTTCATGGCGTTTTTCCTTTAGACGATTCCCCTAAGACAGACTCAAGGGCCTTGAATTCTCGTTCGAAATCCAGGGATTGACGAGGGGACGAAGCCGCCACCCGCAGGCCGTGTCCGTCACCCTCGGGGCGCATCCAGACCCAGACGCGCCGCTCCTGCACATAGAGCATGGCGAAGATGCCCAAGACCAGCAAGAGACAGCCGAGATAGACCGTGGACTGGCCCGGTGACCGGGTGACCTGGAAGACGGAGGCCTTGACCTCCTGGAAGTCAACCATGGTGACCAGCAGGGGAGACTCCAGGAGCTTGGCATCGCTATAGGCCGTGAGCGCTCGCTGCGCATAGGTTTGATGGGGCTCCTCCGAGGGCAGTCGTGCCAAGCCATCCCGCTGCCGAGCAGACTGCCAGAGCTCCCAGAAGGCGCCACTGAGCATGCGAACCACCACGTCGGCCGCCTGCTCCCGCTCAGCCTCAGGCACCGTCTGTTCCATGATGGCTGCCAGGTTGATCAGGCCACCTTCGGCCAGTGCATCCAGAGCCCGAATGGCGCTCTGGGTGAGCGCATTCTGCAGGTTGCCCGGGGCAGCGCCCCGCGCAAAAGCCTGGGCTGCAGCCCGCCTGGCCGCGGGATCGTCCATGGCGGCCCGAATTCGCAGAAATTCCTGCAGAGAGTCGTCCTGGTCGGCTGGGATGCGCAGGTAGCGGAACGACTCGTCCGGAGACTCCCGCATGCCGGTGAGAAAGACCCGGCTGCCATCGAGCTCAAAGGGCAGCATGTAGCTGTGATATTCCCGGGCCTGCCCAGCCGCATCACGCAACTTGTAGTTAAAGCTCGGACCCACGTTTTGAAGGCTTGCGTTCTTCTCGCTGTTGACTGCTGGCGAGAGAACCGAGGCCACGTGCTCTTTGAAGGCATCGGTGCGACCCGGCCCGTCGGACAGGCTCTCGACATTGATGGGTTTAAAGGCATTGATCTCCAGGCCCATGGTCTCGTCTCCACCCCTCAGGGGAATGGATTGGCCCACACGCAGGTCGATGTCCAGGGGCTTTCGAGATGGGCCCTTGAGCGGATGGGCCAGGAGCTTGAGGGCCGAGCCACCGTCATCAAAGCTCGACTGATAAATGGCAATGCCGTCGTGGATAAGGGGCTTGTTGACCTCAATGGTGGTGGTCTTGGTCTCGCCCGTATTCTTGTCTCGCAGGATGACGTCACTGGCAAAAAGCTTGGGCATGCCGGTGGAGTAGTACTCCACCCGGAAGGCCTTGAGCTCCAGCTCAAAGGGGAGGTCGAGCAGGAAGGCCCCCTTGGGCTGATTGATCACCGCCAGATCTGAACGCTCGCCCTCGGGGATGAGCAGGTTGGCCCGATAGGTCGGGGTGGACTGGGGCAGCTTGGACGAGGCCGGAACACTCTCGTTGGTGACCGAGGCGAGCTCGACCGGTGCCTTGTCCCACCACCAGGCCATGACGCGCGTGGGCACCTCACTGTCGAGCAGGCCACCCAAAGAAATGACCACAATCGACAGATGGGCGGCAATGTAGCCAAGCCGACCTGCGCCACCCTTCTTGGCCACCAGCACGGGCATGCCTGCAACAGATTCGGCCGGCTGCCGCACTCGGTAGCCCCGCTGCTTGAGCCATTCCGAGACGCGTGACACCTGGGCATCGACCTGCGCTTTGGGCCGGGCCGGCAAGGCGAAGCGTTGACGGAAGGCTGCAAATGCCGACTCGCGAACCTGCATGCGCCAGGCCCGAGCTTCCTTGATCATCTTGGG
>JBEARM010000049.1:0-10023 GCA_041163175.1 Pseudomonadota bacterium
GAACAGCGTCACCATCCTCACACCAACCTCTCGGGCTGGAATCACCTCCGCCATGCCTTTGGCTGGTCCATTCGAGGCCTTATCAGCGCATATCGGGGCGAGTCTGCATTTCGGCAAGAAGTCTTCCTGGTGGCCGTACTCATTCCTCTGGGGGTTTGGGTGGGGGAAACCAATGTTGAGCGTGCCTTGCTTGCCACGAGCCCGTTATTGATCTTGATTGTCGAGTTGTTGAATACGGCAGTGGAGTCTACGGTTGACCGGATTGGTCCCGAATTCCACGATCTTTCAGGCCGCGCCAAAGACATTGGTTCGGCGTCCGTATTTGTGACGCTGACGATGGTCGGTGCGCTTTGGACAATTATTCTCTTTACCTGAGTATTTCACCGATCTTTAATCTGGCTGAACTTGCCCTCTTAAGCCAGTTCTATAAGGTGATTGGTGCCGGTGAAAGGAATCGAACCCTCGACCTTCGCATTACGAATGCGCTGCTCTACCATCTGAGCTACACCGGCACAGTGCAAGAGACTCATTTTAGAGGAAGTTAGCCCAAGCCCTTTGGCAACGGGAAACGAATGGTCTCCTCAGCGCCGGGAAGGCGCCTCACGGCCGTGGCCCCCAGGGCCTTCACCGCGGTCACCAGCCCTTGTACCAAGGCCTCTGGCGCAGACGCGCCCGCCGTGATGCCCACCCGCTGCTTACCCTCCAACCACATCGGATTGAGCTCCTCTGCGCCGTTCAGAAGGTAGGCGGGCACCCCATGCCGCTCCGCAACTTCACGAAGTCGATTCGTGTTGGAACTGGTCTTGCTGCCCACCACGAGAACCACATCCACCTGCCCCGACATCAGTTTCACGGCGTCCTGTCGATTCTGGGTGGCATAACAAATGTCGCTGACCTTGGGGCCCCGAATCTCGGGGAAACGCTTCTGGAGTTCACGGACCACGGAATCGGTGTCATCCATCGAAAGCGTGGTCTGCGTGACATAGGCCAGGCGGTCCGGCGTACGAACCTCAAGCTGCCGGGCCTGCTCCTCGTCCTCCACCAAGTAAATGCCAGAGTCGAGTTGGCCCATGGTCCCCTCCACCTCTGGGTGACCCGCATGGCCAATCATCACCACCTCCATGCCCTCTGC
Source organism: Pseudomonadota bacterium (assembly GCA_041163175.1). Lineage (GTDB taxonomy): Bacteria > Pseudomonadota > Gammaproteobacteria > Burkholderiales > Burkholderiaceae_A > Hahnella. The sequence goes on from JBEARM010000049.1 coordinate 1,133, forward strand.
CGCCAGCTTGCGAACTTCCACATGCACCTTGGTCACGAGCGGGCAAGTGGCGTCAAACACCTCCAGCTCACGGGCGGTGGCATGGTCTCGAACCATTCGAGAGACACCGTGTGCGCTCATGATCACGCGTGCTCCGAGTGGAACTTCATTCAGGTCTTCCACAAAGATTGCGCCCTTGGCACGAAGGTCGCTCACCACGTGATCGTTGTGAACGATCTCGTGCCGCACATAGATGGGTGCGCCGAACTTCGATAAGGCTCGCTCCACAATCTCGATGGCCCGGTCCACACCCGCACAAAATCCGCGCGGCTCAGCCAAAACAATTTCAACGTCGCTCGAACTCGACATGGTCACAGCACCCCAATCATTTGAACTTCGAACCGCAGCGGCTGCCCCGCCAGCGGATGGTTGAAATCGAAGAGTGCTCCATCGCCCTCCCAACCTTTGAACACGCCAGCGAATCGTCCTCCATCCGGGGTGGGGAACTCAAGCAGGTCGCCGGGCTCGAGTGGGTCCGCTGGATCGGCATGGGCCTCGATGAGTTGACGTGCCACCAGTTGAAGAAGGTCTGGGTTGCGCGGCCCGAACGCATCGTCGGGACCAAGGTCGTAAGACCGCGTCTCCCCCTCCTGCAGGGCCAGAAGACATCGCTCCAGCCCCGGTGCGAACTGACCTGCTCCGAGCTGCAGCGTGGCCGGGCTGGCCTCGAAGGTGCTCAAGTAAACCCGACCGATCTCCGGATCCGAGAGCCGATAATGAAAGGTCACGTGGGAGTCGCCTTTCACATGGACGTTTGGTGAATGGTTTGAGGTCGGCGGGCTTTGCATATTGGGATTTTACGCACCGGACCCACCCATATGTACCCAGCCGTCAGCCGCCCATGTAGCCCCTTCAGACTCAACAACGACCAGCCCAGAGAAAAATTGCTGCAGCGCGGTCCTGCCAGCCTCACAGACGGGGAACTGCTCCGAATTCTGATTGGCTCGGGCAGCGCCCAGGCCAGTGGCGCAGACCTCGCCGATCACCTGCTCGACCACCTGCTGGTGGCCGGACCCCAGGTGGTGAGCATCTCCGGTTGACCCAATGCCTTGTTTTTCCTAAACTAGCGGATTACGCGAGTACACCTTAAAGGAATTGTCATGGCACGCGTTTGCCAAGTTACCGGTAAGAAACCCATGGTGGGGAACAACGTGTCCCACGCCAACAACAAGACCAAGCGGCGCTTCCTGCCCAACCTGCACTACCGCCGGTTCTGGGTCGAGAGCGAGAACCGCTGGGTTCGCCTGCGCGTTTCCAATGCGGCCGTGCGCACCATCACCAAGAACGGGATTGAATCCGTCTTGGCCGACCTTCGCGCCCGCGGCGACATTTAAGGAGCAGGTTCCATGGCAAAGTCAGGCCGAGAGAAGATCAAGCTGGAGTCCAGTGCGGGCACCGGCCACTTCTACACCACCACCAAGAACAAGAAGACCATGCCCGAGAAAATGGAGATCAAGAAGTTTGATCCCAAGGCTCGTGCGCACGTCATGTATAAAGAGGCCAAGATCAAGTAGTTCCTGCTGATTTGGCATCACCCGGTTCTCAGCTTCAACCACAACCCTCGAAGCTTTGAAAAAAACCCCCGGCCACAAGCTGGGGGTTTTGCTTTTTAGCGCCTTGGACTAGGGCAGCTCAGTGCCAGTGAATCAATGCCCATGCAAGAACCGCGTGGCCAGCGCCGCCAAAGCCACACCGGCCAGCATGAGCACGGGCTGCTGCCAGACGGCCCGGGTCTGGCCACCATGGTGGTGAGAATCAGCCTGGGCATGCAACTGGGGAATTAAGTCCGACAGCGCGATGTAAATAAAGCTGCTGGCCGCCACAACCACCACATAGGGCAGCCAGCCACCGGCCTCCCCCAGCGCAAAGTAGCCCAACAGGCCACCCACCACGGCCCCCAGGCCGGTGAGCAGGTTAAAGGCCAGGGCACGCATCTTTCCAAAGCCGCTGTTGAGCAGCACAAAGAAGTTTCCAATCTGCTGCGGCACCTCGTGGGTGGCAATGGCGGCAGCCGTCATCAAGCCCAAGAAAGTGTCCGCCCGAAAGGCTGCTGCAATGAGCACGCCGTCGGCCAGGGCATGAATGGCGCTGCCCATCAGCAGGGTGGAGCCTCCCTTTCCGGCCACATGGGCATCGTGCCCACGGGGGTGGGCATGGCCGTCATGCTCGTGATGGTGGTCGTGCCGAAAGAGCGAGAAACGCTCCAGTGCAAAAAAACCAATCAGACCAGCAAGCATGGTGGCTGTAATGGCATGCACATCTGCGCCACCCAGGTGAAGGCTCTCGGGCAGCAGGTGCAGCAGCGCAGTGCCCATGAGCATGCCGGCCGAGAAGCTCACCATCCGATCCACCATCGACGAGAGACGGCCAAGCGACACCACAGCCGCCAGCAGAATGCTCAGGCTGGTGGCCGTCAGTGAAGCCAAAAGAATGTAGAGAAGGGTCATGGGGCGGGCGAGAAAGCCCACAAGCATAGGGGAAAACCGCAGAAAAGGCTGGCATCACACGGCGGTAACAGAACCATGTCAGAAAGGAGTGCTCCAACCACCGCTACGCAACCCAAACACTCACCACGATCGATCTCCCATGAAGCGTCCCACCACGGCCCAATCCTCCTCGCCAGACCTGCAAACCATTCTTGAAGAGGCCCCACCCAGCCGACTGCGCCGCCAGATGGTGGTGGGCGGAACGGGCCTGGTCAGCCTGGCCTCGGCCCTGTGCTGGCCTCACGCCGCCTGGTCGGCCACCAAGGGCGGCACCAAACCCGAGGCCCTGCCCTTTGAGCCAGTGGCCAAACAGCTCACCGACAACGTCGTGCTGCCCCCGGGCTACCGCTACCAGGTCATCCATGCCACAGGAGACGCTCTGAACTTCGAGGTGCCCAGCTTCACCGGCCTGGGCCTCGAGACCGACGACTTCACCCAGCGTGTGGGCGACCAGCACGATGGCATGGACATCTTTTTCATCACCGAGGCAGGCACTTACACCACCAAGAATACCGGCCGTGCCCTGCTGGTGGTCAATCATGAGAGCTCGGCCGAGGCGGCCTTTCTGCACAGACGTGGCCAGACCAGTGGCACCAAAACAGGCCTGAAGTTCGACCAGTTTGGCGATTGGGATGGTGGCACCCGGCCCGTGGCGGAGGTTCTCAAGGAGATCAACCTGCACGGGGTCTCGATTGTCGAAATACAAATGGGCCCAGAGGGCTGGCGCATGGTCCGTGGCTCACGGTTCAACCGCCGCATCACCCCAGAGACACCCGCACGGGTGGCCGGCCCGGCAGCGGAGCTCCCCGCCATTCGGGCACTCCTGGCCACCCGGTATGACCCCTCCGGCCAGCGCTGCCGAGGCACCATCAACAACTGCGGCATGGGCCGCACCCCCTGGGGCACCTACCTCACCTGCGAGGAAAACTTCTACCCTTACTTCAGCATGACCGAGGGTGGCGAGGCGCCAGACCCCCGAAGCCAGAGGGCCCTGCGACGCTATGGTGTGATCACCGAGCCCATGAAGGACGGCGGCCGAAACCGCTCGCAGGGCTGGCACACGGCCGACCCGACCGACAGCCGATTCGCCCGATGGGACACGGCCCGCAAGGGCAAGGGCCCCACAGACGACTATCGGCAAGAGCCCAACACCTTTGGCTACGTGGTGGAGATCGACCCCACCCGGGCCGAACAGGCACCCATCAAGCGGGTCTCGCTCGGTCGTTTCGTGCACGAGGCGGCCGTCTTCGGCAAGCCCATCAAGGGGGAGCCGCTCTCGGTCTACATGGGCTGCGATGGCCGCAACGAGTACATCTACAAGTTTGTATCCAAGGCCCGCTGGAATCCAGCCGATGCGGCCGGTGGCCTGGCCGCGGGAGACCGCTACCTCAATGAGGGCAGCCTCTATGCCGCGCGCTTCCTGCCCGATGGCACCGGCGAATGGCTGCCCCTGCACATCAAGAACCCCGCCATTGCGTCCGAGAAGAATTTTGGCTTTCGCAGCCAGGCCGAGGTGCTCGTCCACGCGAGGCTTGCAGCCGACGCCGTTGGAGCCACCCCCATGGACCGCCCTGAGTGGGCCGCGCGCCACCCCACCAACGGTGAAATCTTCTTCGCCATGACCAACAACAACGATCGCAACCGCACGCCAGGCAAGACCAACGCGGCCAACCCTCGTGCCTTCCGGGACGAAGACGGCAAAAAGCGTGCAGGCAATCCAAACGGCCACATCCTTCGCTTCATGGAGGAACAAGGCCGTGCCGATGCCATGCGATTCTCATGGGACATCTTCTTGTTCGGTGCCGAGGAGGATGCCGGACCAGCCAACCTCTCGGGCCTCACCGCCAGCAACAGCTTCTCATCGCCCGATGGCATCTGGTTTAGCCAGGCCACTGGCATCTGCTGGATCCAGACCGACGATGGCGCCATGACCGATGAGAGCAACTGCATGATGGTGGCAGCCCTGCCCGGCCGACTGGGCGATGGCCGCTTTGTGACCGTGAGAAACGAACTCGACGGTCAGACCGCCGAGCAGGTCACCCGCATGGGCGCGCCGCTCAACGAGCAGCGACTCAAACGCTTCTTGGTGGGGCCCAAAGGCTCAGAGATCACCGGCCTGTGCGAGACCCCCGATGGCAAGACCTTGTTTGTGAACATTCAGCACCCGGGCGAGAACACCAGCGCTGCAGACCTCTTGCAAGAACGGTACGAGAGCCATTGGCCGGGAAACCAGGGCCACGGAAAGGCGGGCCGGCCGCGATCGGCCACCATCGCCATCACCCGAGACGACGGCGGCCTGATCGGCCTGTAAGACTTAGGCCTTGAGCGTCTTTGCAAACCAAGCCAGGCAACGCTTCCAGCCGTCCTCGGCCTGCTGCTTGCGATAGCTCGGCCGATAGTCGGCATGAAAGGCATGGGGCGTATCGGGGTAGAGAATGATCTCCGAGGCCTGCGACGCATCCGTCCCGAAAGACAACTTCGTCTTCATCTCATCAACATCTGAGTTGGGGATGCCACTGTCGGCCCCGCCGTACAGGCCCAAGACCGGCCACTTGAGCTTCTCAGCAATGTCGATGGGGTGAATGGGGTTGGCCTCATTCACTGTCGTTCGAATGCGACCGTACCAGGCCACGCCACCTTTCAAGTCGGGCATGGCCGCCGAGGCCAGCCAGACGATGCGACCACCCCAGCAAAAGCCGGTGGTGCCGGCCAGGCCCTTCACACCGCCATTGCCGACCGACCAGTCCAGAGCGGCCTGAAGGTCACCCAACACCTGGGCATCGGTGGCCTTGCTCACGATGTTGGCAAAGATGGCAGCCATGTCGGTGAGCTTGGAGGGGTCTCCCTGGCGATGAAAGAACTCGGGGGCCACCGCAAGGTAGCCCTGCTTGGCAAAGCGCCGACAGACATCCTTGATGTGCTCATGCACACCGAAAATTTCATGCATGACCACCACGGTGGCCAGACCCTTCTTGCCTGCAGGCTTGGCCATGTAGGCCGGGATCGCCCCTGTCTTGGTGGGAATGCTCACCATGGCGGCATCCAGGCCCTGGGTGTCGGTGGTGATGGTCTGCGCCTGCAGTGCACCCGTGGGCGCCACGGCCGAGGCAAAGCCCGCCAGGGCAGAGGCCTGCAAGAAACCACGGCGACTGCCTGGCAAAAGGTCGGCATTCGGTGGGGTGAGGGAGTCCACTTCTTGTTGGGCTTGTTGCAACCAATCGTGCGACATCAAGATCTCCTTTGGGTCGGGTTCACATCAATGCGCCGCATCCCAGTTGGGCCCGGAACCAACCGAGACCACCAACGGAACGCGAAGACTTGCCACAGATTCCATGACAGAGGGTACCAATTCCGAGATGGCCGTCCACTCCTGCTCGGGCACCTCGAAGATCAATTCATCGTGTACCTGCAGCAGCATGCGACTGCGCAGTCCAGCGGCCGCCAGGGCCTTGTCCATTTGAATCATGGCGAGCTTGATGAGGTCGGCGGCCGTGCCCTGCATGGGCGCATTGATGGCCGCCCGCTCGGCACCCGCCCGGCGAGGGCCGTTGGGTGAGGCGATCTCGGGCAGCCACAGCCGGCGGCCAAAAACGGTCTCCACATAGCCCTGTGCCCGGGCCTGCTGCTTGATGTCTTCCATGTACCGGGCCACCCCGGGGTAGCGGGCAAAGTAACGGTCCATGTAGACCTTGGCCGCCGAGCGCTCGATGTCCAGGTTCTGCGCCAGCCCAAAGGCGCTCATGCCGTAGATCAGCCCGAAGTTGATCACCTTTGCATAGCGACGCTGCTCGTCGGTGATCTCCTCGCGCGGCGTGCCGAAGATCTCGCTGGCCGTCGCACGGTGGACATCCTCACCCTGCTCGAAGGCCGAGACCAGGCCAGGGTCCTCCGAGAGGTGGGCCATGATGCGCAGTTCAATCTGAGAGTAGTCGGCCGAGACCAGGAGGTGCCCGGGTGGCGCCACAAAGGCCTGTCGGATGCGGCGGCCCTCGGGCGTGCGAATCGGAATGTTCTGCAGGTTGGGCTCACTGGAGGCCAGCCGGCCGGTCACGGCTACGGCCTGCGAGAAGGTGGTGTGAACCCGACCGGTCTGCGGGTCCACCATCCTGGGGAGTTTGTCCGTGTAGGTGCTCTTGAGTTTGGAGAGGCCCCGCCACTCGAGCAGGCACTTGGGCAGCGGGTAATCCTGCGCAAGCTGGGCCAGCACGTCCTCATCGGTGGACGGCGCGCCCTTGGCGGTCTTCTTCACCGGCGGATAGCCCAGGCGCTCAAAGAGGATCTCGGCCAACTGCTTGGGAGACCCTAAGTTGAAAGGCCCACCGGCCAACTCATGGGCCTGCGTCTCAAGCCTGGCAATGGAGACGGCCAGCTCCTGGCTTTGTTGATCAAGCAGCTCTGTGGCCACCGCAATGCCCGCCGATTCCATCTCCAAGAGCACCGAGAGCGCGGGCATCTCAATCTCGGAATAGACCCGCAGCAGATGAGGGTCGGCCGAGATCTGGGGCCACAAGACCTCGTGCAAGTGGAATGTGAAGTCGGCATCCTCACCCGAATATTGGGTGGCCACATCAATGGCCACCTCCTCAAAGCCAATGCGGCTTGCGCCCTTGCCCGTGACCTCGTCATAGGAGAGGCCCTTGCGGCCCAAGTGGCGCTCGGCGAGGCTTGCGAGGTCGTGCGACCGATGCGCCTCCAGCACATAAGAGGCCAGCAGGGTGTCGTGGGCGATGCCCACCACCCGAATACCGTGCCTGCGCAACACATGGGCGTCGTACTTCACGTTTTGTCCCAGCTTGGGGTGCTGCGCGCTTTCGAACCAGGCCTTGAGTGTACCCAGCACCTCAGCCAGGGGCAGTTGATCTGGCGCGCCGGCATATCGATGCCCCACCGGCACATAGACCGCCTGGCCCACGGCCCAAGAGAAGGACAGCCCGACAAGGTCGGCCTGTCGTGGATCGAGCCCTGTGGTCTCGGTGTCAAAGGCCACCAGTGGCGCAGCCGCCAAGGCCGTCACGAGCTCGGCCAAATCCTCGGCGGTCAGAATCGTCTTGTAGAACACAGGGCCCATCGCGGAGACCGGCACCGGCAAGTCCTGCTCGCCGCCCCAGTGGCCCGTGCCCACGGGTGCTGGCCGAGGCCCGACCCCAGATCCAGCCTCGGCCGTGTCATCCAACAGTCCACGCAAGCTCTTGCCAAGGTCGAACTGGTCTCGCAGGGCCGCGAGTCCCTCCGCGCTGACCGGCTGGGGCCGAAGGGCCGACTCAAAACTGGGCACCGCATCCGAGAGGTCTGCATCGCATTTCACGGTGACCAGTTCGCGCGCCGTGGGCAGCCAGTCGAGCGCCTTGCGAAGGTTCTCGCCCACCACCCCTGTGATGTCATTGGCCTGGGCCATCACGGCCTCAAGCGACCCATGCGTCTGAAGCCACTTGGCCGCCGTCTTGGGGCCCACCTTCTCCACGCCCGGCACGTTGTCCACGGCGTCACCCACCAACGAGAGGTAGTCCACGATGCGTGAGGGTGGCACACCGAAACGCTCCTCCACGGCCTTGGCATCGGTGACCTTCACTGGGCCCCCGTCGCGGCTCATGGTGTCGATGAGAACCACCTCGTCGCAGACCAGTTGGGCGAGGTCTTTGTCTCCCGTGGCAATCACGGTTCGCATGCCCTGTGCCCGGGCCTTCGTGGCCAGGGTCCCAATCACATCATCGGCCTCGAGGCCATCGACCACCACCAGCGGCCAGCCCAGTGCACGCACGGCATCAAAAATGGGGGCCATCTGCAGACGAAGGTCATCGGGCATGGCCGATCGGTTGGCCTTGTACTCGGGGTAGATGGCGTCTCGAAAGGTGGGGCCTTTCGGATCAAAAACGCAGGCAATGAAATCGGCGGGCCACTCCTGGCGGACCCGACGCAGCATGTTGATCACGCCGGTGATGGCACCGGTGGGTGCGCCACTGCGGCTGCGCAGGTCAGGCATGGCGTGGAAGGCCCGATAGACAAAGCTTGAGGCATCCACCAGCAAAAGGGTTTGCACATTCATGGGCCGATTATGCGGGGTTGGCTCCGGTAAAATCAGGGTTTACTCGAAAACCACCATGTCCGCCGCCAGCCACCCCGACGCGCCTGCCTTGCACGAGGCAAAGAATTTCCTCAAGCACATCATTGAAGACGACCTGGCCAGCGGCCGCGTGGCGGGCGTGGTCACCCGCTTTCCGCCAGAGCCCAACGGCTACCTGCACTACGGCCATGCCAAGTCCATCTGCCTGAACTTCGGGCTGGCCGCGGCCTACCGAGGCCGCTGTCACCTTCGGCTCGACGACACCAACCCCACGAAAGAAGACCAGGAGTATGTGGATGCCATCG
>JBEARM010000050.1:0-9820 GCA_041163175.1 Pseudomonadota bacterium
TCGAGACATCGACTGCGGGCGGACCCAGCGTGGCGATGGCCTGCGACACCGTTCCGGATTCCAAACCCCCGCTGAGCACCCAATTTGTTGGCAAATGTGGGCCAACCGCTTTCAAAATCTGCCAATCGAATGCCATTCCGCTGCCACCAAACCCACTGGAATCTGCGTCGAACAGCAGGCTGGCGTCGTCTCGAAACTGATTGACCAATGTTATCAGTCCATCCGCGGTGGTGGCGGCAGAGACACGAAGGGCTTTCACCACGGGGCGGCCGAGATCTCGGCAGGCTGCCGGGTCTTCATCACCGTGCAACTGAATGTGCGAGAGGCCCACGGCCTGGGCCGTCTCGAGCACCTGCGCACGCTCTGCATTTACGAACAGGCCCACCACCGACATCCAAGGGGCCACTGCCTTGGCCAGGCATCGCGCCTGCTCCAGCCCCACGGCCCGTGGGCTCTTCGGATAGAAGACCAGGCCAATGGCATCCGCACCCAAGGCCGCAGCCGCCTGCGCGTCCTCGAGGCGGGTGATGCCACAGATCTTGATGCGGGTTCTCATGGGAGGACGATTGGAGGCTCTGCCACAAAGGTGTGATCGTACGCCACGGACCACAGGCACAGGCCTTGGGCGGGAAAGGTGCGGGCTGCGGCGGTCCGATCCTTGGCTTCCAAGAGACTTCGAAGCCAGCCCACCGGCTGCGCGCCGCGGCCGACCTCAACGAGGCTGCCCACCAGGTTGCGAACCATGTGGTGCAGAAAAGCGTTGGCCTCCACCTCCACCCAAATGTCGGTGCCATGCTGATGGACCTCAAAGCGATCGAGCCTGCGAATGGGGCTGCTGGCCTGGCACTCTGCTGCCCGAAAGCTGGTGAAGTCGTGCTCCCCGATCAGCCGCTGGGTGGCCGCCCGCATGGTCTCGAGCATCAGTGGCTGGAACACCCACGTCGAAAAGCGCGCCCGCAGGGGGCAGTCCACTGGCTCGTTGTGAATGCGATAGCGGTAGGTGCGCGACCGGGCCGAGAAACGGGCATGAAAATCGTCGGGCACTGCCGCAGCCCATCGCACACGAATGGCTGGAGGAAGAAAGGTGTTGACGCCGCGCACCCAGCTCCAGAGTGGGCGCTCGCAGGGCGCATCCAGGTGCACGACCTGCCCCTGCGCGTGCACACCGGCATCGGTTCGACCGGCCGCCACCGTGGGCACTTCCGTCTCGCAGAAGCGGGCCAGCGCAGCCTCGAGCTGATCCTGCACCGTGGCCCCACCCGGCTGGGTCTGATAGCCCTGAAGGCCGGTGCCGTCGTAGGCCAGGCCCAGGGCAATGCGCATGGCAGGGCTCGCAGCCTACAGCTAGAGCAGGATGCGCAGCATGCGACGCAGGGGCTCGGCCGCACCCCAGAGCAACTGGTCGCCGCAGGTGAAGGCCGCCAGAAACTCAGGGCCCATGGCCATCTTGCGAACCCGCCCCACGGGCACATGCATTTGGCCGCTCACCGCCGCGGGCGTGAGGTCTCGCTCGGTCTGCTCGCGGTCGTTGGGCACGAGCCGCACCCAGTCGTTTGCGCCCTGAATGAGTGACTCCACCTCGGAGAGCGGGACATCCTTCTTGAGCTTGACGGTGAGCGCCTGGGAGTGACAACGCATGGCGCCCACGCGAACACAGAGGCCATCGATGGGCACCGAGCCCGGGGTTCGAAAGGCTGGGTGGCCGAGAATCTTGTTGGCCTCAGCCCCGCCCTTCCACTCCTCTTTGGTCTGCCCGTGCTCCACCGGCACATCGATCCAGGGGATGAGGCTTCCCGCCAGGGGCACGCCCCGGAAATTGGAGACCGGCAAGCCCGGGCTGCGCAGGGTCTGCGTGACCTTGCGATCGATCTCCAGAATGGCGCTCTGGGGGTCTGCAAGTTCCTCGGCCACGCTGTCGCGCAGGGCACCCATTTGCTCGAGCAGTTCACGCATGTTCTGTGCGCCCGCGCCCGAAGCCGCCTGGTAGCTCATGACCGACATCCAGTCCACGAGCCCAGCACGAAACAGCCCGCCCATGGCCATGAGCATCAGGCTGACGGTGCAGTTGCCGCCGACCCAGGTGCGTGCACCCTTGTTGAGGGCCGCATCGATGACCGGACGATTCACCGGATCGAGGATGAGGACCGCATCGTCCTTCATGCGCAAGGCCGAGGCCGCATCGATCCAATGACCAGACCAGCCCATGGCACGCAACCGGGGGTAAATGTCGTTGGTGTAGTCGCCGCCCTGGCAGCTGATGATGATCTCTTGTGCCGCAAGTGCCTCCAGGTTGTCGGCCGCCGCGAGCACACCCGAGCGCCCCCCCACCACCGGAGCCTGACCGCCTGCGTTGGAGGTAGAAAAGAAGGTGGGATCAACATGATCGAAATCACCCTCCTCCTGCATGCGCTGCATCAGCACGGAGCCCACCATGCCCCGCCACCCCACCAGTCCAAGTTGCTTCATGCTCAATTCTCCAATGCAGCCACCACGGCTGCGCCCATCTCACGGGTGCCCACCATTCGGCACCCAGCCCTGGCGATGTCGCCCGTGGCCAGACCATCGGAGAGCACCTTGCGCACGGCCGTCTCGATGGCCGCAGCCTCATCGAGCAGGCCAAAGCTATAGCGCAGCATCATGGCGGCCGAGAGAATCGTGGCCAAGGGATTGGCCTTGTCCTGGCCTGCGATATCCGGCGCGGAGCCGTGAATCGGCTCATAGAGGCCCTTGTTGTTGGCGTCCAGTGAGGCCGACGGCAGCATGCCAATCGAGCCTGTGAGCATCGAGGCCTCATCCGACAGGATGTCGCCAAACATATTGCCCGTGACCATGACATCGAACTGCTTGGGGTTCTTCAAGAGTTGCATGGCGGCATTGTCGACATACATGTGGCTCAGGGCCACATCTGGATAAGACTCTCCCAGTTTGGTCATGACCTCGCGCCAGAGTTGGGTGGTCTCCAAGACATTGGCCTTGTCCACTGAACACAGCCTGCGGCCGCGCTTGCGGGCCGCCTCGAAGGCCACCCGGCCAATGCGCTCGATCTCGCTCTCTCGATAGATCATGGTGTCGAAGCCTTCGCGCTCGCCGTTCTCAAGCACACGGATGCCACGAGGCTGACCAAAGTAAATGTCGCCCGTGAGCTCACGAAGAATGAGGAGGTCCAAGCCCGAGACAACCTCCGGCTTGAGGCTTGAGGCCTCTGCCAGTTCGGGGTAGATCATGGCGGGACGCAGGTTGGCAAACAGGTTCAGTGCCTTGCGCAGACCAAGGATGGCCTGCTCGGGGCGCAGCTCGCGCGGAAGGTGATCCAGTGCGAAGTCCCCCACCGCACCAAACAAAATGGCATCGGCCTTCTGGCACAGGGCCAGGGTGGCCGGCGGCAGCGGGTGGCCGCTCGCGTTGTAGCCGGCACCGCCCACCGGCGCATGCTCCAGGGTGAGCCCAAATCGGCCTTGCTGGGCCATGCGCTCGAGCACGGCCACAGCCTGTGCGGTGATCTCTGGCCCAATGCCATCTCCGGCCAAGACCGCGATGTGAAGGTGTTTCATGGTCATCCCAAGGTTGCGTGTAAGTCTCTGGCCAGCCACGGCTTGCTCGCCAGGCGCTTGGCCTCGAAGGCCTTGATGAGGTCAGCCTTCTGCAGGGTGAGCCCAATGTCGTCCAGGCCATTCATGAGGCAGTACTTTCGAAAGGCATCGACCTCAAAGCTCCGACTGAACTGGCCATCGAGGGAACTGAGTTGCTGCGCAGCCAGGTCGACCCGCAGGCAAAAGCCCTCTTGGGAGGCTGTCATCTGGAAGAGTTGGTCGACATCGGCCTCCGAGAGCACGATGGGCAGGATGCCGTTCTTCTGGCAGTTGTTGAAGAAGATGTCTGCAAATGAGGGCGCAATCAGCACCCGAAAGCCATAGTCTTCCAGGGCCCAGGGCGCATGCTCGCGAGAGGAGCCGCAGCCAAAATTCTGGCGCGCCAGCAGAATGCTCGCACCCTTGTAGCGCGGCTGGTTCAACACAAAGTCTGGGCGCAGGGGCCGCGCGGTGCAGTCCATGCCGGGCTGGCCCTCATCGGCATAGCGCCAGGCATCGAAGAGGTACGGGCCAAAGCCAGCACGCTTGATCGACTTCAGAAACTGCTTGGGGATGATCGCGTCGGTGTCGACATTGGCGCGGTCCATGGGAAGGACCAGGCCCTCATGAAGGTTTAAGGGGGTCATATTAGAAACTCCTCACATCGACGAAGTGGCCGGCCACGCCGGCTGCCGCCGCCATGGCTGGCGAGACCAAATGCGTGCGGCCACCCGCACCCTGCCGGCCCTCAAAGTTTCGGTTGCTGGTCGAGGCACATCGCTCTCCCGGCTCCAGCCGGTCTGCGTTCATGGCCAGACACATGGAGCAGCCCGGCTCGCGCCACTCGAAGCCAGCATCAATAAAGACCTGGTGCAGGCCCTCAGCCTCGGCCTGCGCCTTGACCAGGCCTGAGCCTGGCACCACGAGCGCGAGCTTGACCCGATCCGACTTCTTGCGGCCCTTCACCACAGCGGCCGCTGCGCGGATGTCCTCAATGCGAGAGTTGGTGCACGAGCCAATGAAAACCTTGTCGACCTCGATCTGGGTGAGTGGTGTGTTGGGTGCCAAGCCCATGTAGGCCAGCGCCCGCTCCATGCCCTCTCGTCGAGTGGCGTCAGCCTCCTTGGTGGGATCGGGCACACTCGCACCGACCGGCAGCACCATCTCGGGAGATGTGCCCCAGGTCACCTGAGGCTCGATCTCCTCGGCCACCAGGTTCACGACACGATCGAAGACGGCATCGGGGTCGGAGTGCAGGCTGCGCCAGTAGGCCACGGCCTGATCCCATTCGGCACCAGTCGGCGCAAGGGGCTTGCCGCGAACGAATTCCAGGGTCTTGTCATCGAAGGCCACCATGCCCGCGCGGGCACCGGCTTCAATGGCCATATTGCAGATGCTCATGCGGCCTTCCACCGACAGGCTACGAATGGCACTGCCACCGAATTCAATGGCGTAGCCCGTGCCCCCAGCCGTGCCAATCTTTCCGATGATGGCCAGCACGACATCCTTGGCCGTGACGCCTGGACGCAGCTCGCCATCGACCGAAATGAGCATCGACTTGGCCTTGTTCATCAGGAGGCACTGGGTGGCCATGACATGCTCGACCTCGGAGGTGCCGATGCCAAAGGCCAGGCAGGCCAGCGCCCCGTGGGTGCTGGTGTGGGAGTCGCCGCACACCACCGTCATTCCCGGCAGGGTGGCGCCCTGCTCTGGGCCAATGACATGCACGATGCCCTGGCGATGGTCTCGCAGGCCGAAGTAGGTGATTCTGTGGGCGGCAGCATTGGCATCCAAGGTTTCCACCTGCAGGCGAGAGATGGGGTCTGAAATGCCTTTGCTGCGGTCGGTTGTGGGAACGTTGTGGTCGACCACCGCGAGGTTGGCCGCATTGCGCCACAGGCTGCGATTGGCCAGCGCGAGGCCTTCAAAGGCCTGTGGGCTCGTGACCTCGTGCACCAAATGGCGGTCGATGTAGAGCAGGCAGGTGCCATCGTCTTGCTGATGGACCACATGCTCATCCCAGAGCTTGTCGTAGAGCGTTGGCATGGCGGTTCTCGCGGGCGAAAAACCTACATTATGCCTTTGCAGCCCTACCAGCCACCAATGCTCCAAGGGCCGCAAAGCCTGCTGCAATGGCGAATGTAGCCTCTGGCGATAGGGCCTCCCAGATCCACCCAGAGGCAATGCCCCCCAAAGAACCGCCCACCCCATAAGAGGCCATGGTGTAGAGGGCCTGTCCTCGGGCCTGGGCCTGGGCCGGGAACCATTCACGCACCAGGGCCATCGAGGCGCTATGGTGAACGCCGAAGGTCACGGCATGCAGCACCTGGGCCACGAGCAGCATGAGGATGCCCCCGCCCGACACCGCAATGAGACCGAACCGCAGGGCCGTCACCCAATAGCTGCCCACCCAACATTGGTAAAGGCCGAGCCGCTCAAAGATGGGCCGCTGAAACTGAAAGAGAACAATCTCGGCGAGCACGCCGAGCGTCCAGAGCATCCCGATCTCGGTTCGGCTGTACCCCTTTTGCTCCAACCACAGGGAAAACAGGGTGTAGAGCGGCGCATGGGCCACCAGCATCAGGAAGGACGACAGCAAAAAGAGCCGCACACGTGGCTCGGCCAGCGCAGCCTTCATGGCACCGGCCTTGGGTGCAATGGCCACTGGCTCGCTCGGCGGCAGCACCAGGGCCACCAGTGCAATGAGGGCCAGGCTCAGCATGAGGACCCCTGGCAGGGTGGCCATGCCGAAGGCATCAAACCAGAGGCCACCCAGCATCACGGCCGCGATGAAACCAATCGACCCCCAAACGCGCATGCGTCCGTATGCACCCATGTCGCCCTTGCTCGACTGCATTGCCAGGGACTCCGCAATCGGAACCTGCCCACTCAAGAAGAAACTCATGATGCACAGCACCGCAAAGAGCCCCCAGAAGGACCAATCCAGCAGCAGCAGGGCAGCGCTCAGGAGCGCTGCCACCGCCGCCAACTGCACCACCCGGGGCACCCGCGAGGGATGCACATGATCGGCCAGCCAGCCCCACGCCGGTGGGCCGAAGACGCGAGCCCACTGCATGGGTGAGACCAGAATGCCGATCTCCGTGGGCGTGAAGCCACGGCCGTTGAGCCACAAAGAGAGGTAGGGCGAGAAGAGCCCCACATAGGCGAAATAGCTGCCAAAAAACGCAGCCACCCGACGGCCTGCGGGGTTCAACTGGCCTGACCGGGGATCTTGGGTGTGCTCACCGAGACATCGGCATTCTGAGCACGGTGACGCAGGGCGTGATCGATGAGCACCAGGGCCAGCATGGCCTCTGCAATCGGGGTTGCACGAATGCCCACGCATGGGTCGTGGCGGCCATGGGTCTCCACCACGGTGGGCTCACCCTCCAGGTTGATGGAGCGCCGGGGCGTGCGAATGCTGGAGGTGGGTTTGATGGCAATCGAGACCGTGACGGGCTGCCCCGTCGAGATGCCACCCAGAACACCTCCCGCATGGTTGGTCACAAAGCCCTCGGGAGTGAGTTCATCGCCATGTTCCGAGCCCCGCTGGGCCACCGAGGCAAAGCCCGCACCGATCTCCACTGCCTTGACAGCATTGATGCCCATCATGGCGTGGGCAATGTCTGCATCGAGACGATCGTAGACCGGCTCGCCCCAGCCCACTGGCACACCAGCGGCCTCTACAAAAATGCGGGCCCCGCAGGAGTCGCCCGCCTTGCGAAGGGAATCCATGTAGGCCTCGAGCGCCGGAATTTGAGATTGATTGGCTGCGAAGAAGGCATTGTTGGCCACGTGAGACCAGTCCTCGAAGGCAATGACATGCTCGCCGAGCTGGCTCATGCAACCCCGAATGCGCACCCCGTGATGTGTGGACAGCCACTTCTTGGCGATGGCGCCTGCGGCCACGCGAACCGCGGTCTCACGGGCCGAGGACCGCCCGCCACCGCGCGGATCTCGAATGCCGTATTTGTGCCAGTAGGTGTAGTCGGCATGCCCGGGCCGGAAGGTCTGGGCAATGTCTGCGTAGTCCTTGCTGCGCTGGTCTTGATTGCGGATCAGCAGGGCAATGGGTGTGCCCGTGGTGAGGCCATCGTAGACACCGGAGAGAATCTCAACGGTGTCGGGCTCCTGGCGCTGCGTGACATGGCGTGAGGTGCCGGGGCGACGCCGATCGAGCTCAAGCTGAATATCAGCGGCCTCGAGCGCAAGGCCCGGTGGGCAGCCATCCACCACACAGCCAATGGCTGGACCGTGCGACTCTCCAAAGGAGGTCACCGCAAAGAGGTGGCCGAACGTATTTCCAGACATGGGATGCAGTGTATCGCGGGCGGCGGGGGTCTCAGGGCACGAGGGCAGCGATGCGGGCCTGGATTTTCTCGCGACCCAGCACGGCCATGACCTTGTCGATCGACGGTGTCTCGGACCGGCCCAGCAAGACGAGCCGCAAGGCCATGGCCAGTTGCGGCATTTTGAGTCCGTGCGCTGCCAACTGGGCCTTGATCAGCGCAGAGGCCTGGCCGGCGTCGAGCTCCTCCGGCAAGGATTCGGCCAAGCCTTTGAGGGCAGCGGGTACATTGCCCGAGAGCCGCTCGGCGAGAGCGGCCGTATCGGGCTGGGGCTCGAGGTAAAACACGGAGGCCTCTTCGGCCAGGTCTGTCAGGGTGGCGGCACGATCCTTCAACAACTCGCAGACCTGATCCAGCGCCGGCCCAACCCCAGGGACAAAGCCTTCGGCCCGCATGCGCGGTGCAATGAGTGCCGCAAGGTCTGCACCGGAACGCGCCCGAAGGTAATGGTTGTTGAGCCATTTGAGCTTGTCGAAGTCGAACTGGGCTGCAGACTTGCTGCAGTGATCGAGGCTGAACCACTCCGTGAGTTGCGCCATGGAGAAAATCTCATCGTCTCCATGACTCCAGCCCAGGCGGGCCAGGTAATTGAGGAGTGCCTCGGGCAGGTAGCCATCTTCCTCGTACTGCATGACAGAAACCGCACCGTGCCGCTTAGAGAGCTTTTCACCATCGGGCCCGTGAATCATAGGCAGATGCGCGTAATTCGGCAGCTCCGCCCCCAAGGCCCTCAGAATATTGATCTGGCGGGGCGTGTTGTTGATGTGGTCGTCGCCCCGAATGACATGGCTGATGTTCATGTCCCAGTCGTCCACCACCACACAGAAGTTGTAGGTCGGAGTACCGTCGCCGCGGGCAATGATGAGGTCGTCCAACTCTTCATTGGAAATGCTGATGCGGCCCTTGACGCCATCGTCCCAGCTGACAAATCCTGCATCCGGGTTGCGGAACCGAACCACGGGGGTCACACCGGCCGGGGGCGTTAGGCCTGCGGCGGCAGCCTGATCTGGCCGCCAGCGGCCGTCGTAGCGTGGCTTTTGGCCGGCCTCTCGCTGGGCCTCGCGCATCGCCTCGAGCTCTGATGGACTGGCGTAACAGTGATAGGCCTGCCCCGCCTCAATGAGCTTGGCGATGACCTCTCGATAACGGTCCATTCGCTGCATCTGATAGAACGGCCCCTCATCGGGGTTGAGCCCCAGCCAGGCCATGCCATCGAGAATGGCCTGAACCGCCTCTGGGGTGGAGCGCTCTAGGTCGGTGTCTTCAATGCGCAGGATGAATTGGCCTTGATGATGACGGGCAAAGGCCCAGCAGTAGAGCGCGGTGCGAGCACCACCGACATGCAGGAATCCGGTGGGGCTAGGCGCAAAGCGCGTTCGGACAGTTCTAGTCATGCGCGGATTCTAGTCTAGGCATGCCATAATCTCGGCGTTGGACGGCTAGCTCAGTGGTAGAGCACTGCCTTCACACGGCAGGGGTCACAGGTTCGAACCCTGTGCCGTCCACCACTCCAAACCCTGCGCTTTCAGTGACCTACAGCACTGACCTCACCCACTCTCAGACCCAAAAGTAGTTAACTTTTTTGTTAACTACTTCTGTGTGGTTCTACTGTTTGGTTTCCAAGCAGGGCCTGATGCTGGCGAGGGGGTGGTTGGGGGGAGGGTCTGAACACTGTGGTGAAGAATCAAGCTCCAACGGACACCAAAATTCCTGCGGCAATTAAAATGCGCCATGACCACCATTGACTTCACGCTTGCTCAGTACTCGGTTGAGGTTGTCGCAACCCTGGTTTTTGCGCTGACTGGGGTGCTTGAAGCCGCACGAAAGCGACTCGATGTTGTGGGCGTCTGTGTCGCAGCCTGCCTGGCCGCGCAGCCGCAACTCGCGCGGGAGCGCGCGCGC
>JBEARM010000051.1:0-9482 GCA_041163175.1 Pseudomonadota bacterium
CAGACTCACGGTCTTCACAGGCTTGTTGGCCTTGGCAGACATGTCCTTGACCATCTGCGCGCCGTTAATGGCGAATTGTGAGAAGTGGGGGACCGTCTTAAACACGTACTTCAGGCCGCGCTCAGTAATTTCGTCGGCAAGTGCGTTGGGCACCACATAGGGGACCATGGCACGTTCGGCAATCACAGAGGAGGAGATCGTGGCACCTGATGAGTAGGCCCCCATGATTGCGGAGACCTTCTCATTGGAAATCATGCGGTTGGTCTCGGTGTTGGCCTCGTCGGGGGAGGAAGAGTTGCCATACACCGGGACAATTTTCCCTCCGATGCTCTTGATGCCACCTTTGGCGTTGATCTCCTCAATGGCCATGTCGATGGCTGACTTGATCAATTGCCCGGATTCGGCGAATCCACCAGTGAGAGGAAGAAGAAACCCTACTTTTATTTCCTTCGTCTGTGCGAGTGCGAGAGACGGGAGGGCGGCGCCTGCTGCGCCTGCGCCGATGGCAGCGACTGCAGAACGACGGGTAGGGTCAAGGGGTTGATGATGCACGGACGGTTTCATGGGGTTGCTCCTATTGAGTGAACGGCCTGTTTCAGAAGTATCTACCATCTTTCCTTCAATTGTCGACAATCACTAGGGTTAACGATCCCCAAAATGGCGCCAAAATGCTGCAACATGGTGCGTAGTGCACCGCCAACGAGCGAAGAGTCGGTGTTTTAAGCTTCCTTGATGTCGACACTGTAGGGTTTGCAAGATATAGACCAAAATAAAGGCCTTTGCCCCAAAGGATTACTGCCGTGACTGCAGCCGTTGTCTCGATTCCCTCCCCCAAAAGAACCACCTCCGATACGGCCGATCGGATGTACGTCGAGATCTATCACGCGATCATGGGGATGAAGCTTGCTCCGAAGACCAAACTGACCGAGCGTGACCTCTGCGAAATCTACCGTCTACCTCGCCATCAGGTTCGCCAGGTGCTTGCGAAGCTCGAGTCCGACGGCCTTGTTGATATTCATGTCAACCGAGGTGCCTTTATTGCGAGCCCCTCCGAGGCAGAGGCGCGAGAGATGTTTGAAGTTCGCATGATTCTGGAGTCAGCGGTCCTCGAGACGATCGTGCCTAGGATTTCAAACCGTGAGTTAAGACAAATTTCCGAGATGATTGACGAAGAGCGGGCAGCTTTTAGGAATGGACAGAGAGAGCGCTGGGTAAAGCTGTCAGCGGAGTTTCACATCGCCCTTGCGCGGATGACTGGCAATCAAACCCTTGTGTCTGCCATTACAAAGTATGTGACCCGTACAACGCTCATTATTTCCTCGAATCATCCTGCCACAACAGGCAGTTGCTCCTTCGATGAGCATCTTGAAATCTTAGAGGCAATGAAGAGACGCGATAGTGCTACTGCGGTCTCAGTGATGCGGGAGCACCTACGTCATTGCGAGAGAAGAACGCCTCACCAGCCGACTGGGGCTGGACTGAAAGCGGTGTTGGGGAGGGATGGTGCCTAGGGACTTTGGGCTGGCGGAGGATCCTCGGGCCCCGGAGGATGCTGGCCTTGCACTCTGGTGGGGTGGGTGGGACTCGAACCCACGACCAACGGATTAAAAGTCCGCTGCTCTACCGACTGAGCTACCA
This sequence comes from Pseudomonadota bacterium, assembly GCA_041163175.1. GTDB lineage: Bacteria > Pseudomonadota > Gammaproteobacteria > Burkholderiales > Burkholderiaceae_A > Hahnella. Next base: position 1,639 of record JBEARM010000051.1, read on the forward strand.
CCCCAAACTGCACAAGCGAAGCCCGCAATTCTAGCGTTGGCCGGAAAACGGGTCAAACGCGCTCGAGTGCTTTGAGCGTGGCCCAGGCCCCCGCAATAATGCCCAGCAGACTGATGATCGAGCCAAGGGCCAGGAGCGAGACACCGCTCATCCCATGGCCAATGGTGCATCCCATGGCCACCACGCCGCCAACCCCCATGAGCACGGCACCCGCCAGGTGGCTCAGAAGGTCTTGGTTGGTCTTGAAGCCATCGAGCTTGAAGCGTCCTCGGGCGAGGGCAGATCCGAGCGAGCCCAATGTAATGCCCAGCACAGTGGCAATGGCGAAGGTGACGGTCTGACTGCGGTCGCTCCAGTAGAGCAGCAGCTCGAGGCTAAAGGCCAGGGGGCCGACGAAGGTCAGACTCTCTGGACTGCGGCTATTGGTGGCCACAAAGGCTGCTTCGAGGGTATCAGGGTGCTCTGATACAAAGCCCAGCCAGCCCGTCGTGGCCCAGCCCGCGGCAATGAGCAAGCCCAGGAACAGCGCGCCGAACATGGGCATCCGGCTCTTCCGCCACTGCACCCTCCAGGCGGCGGCCAGGAGCAGTAGGCCAGCCAGAACGAGGGCGATGATCATTCGACCTGGGCCATCTGCCGCGTCCGGGCCGAGGATGAGGCTGGGAAGGTCTTGTCTGCTTCCGAGGTCCACGTACAACTTCTCGAACGTCTGGGAGCGCCAGATGGCTGTGAGGCCTCGAATCGTCATGAGTGCGGCCAGGGACATCACCAGGAAGACCACCAGGGCCTTTAGGCTTCCTTCGCCGATCCGAATGAGTGTGCGGACTCCGCAGCCAGATGCCAGCACCATGCCAGCACCAAAGATGAGCCCGCCGATGAGGTTGGAGGCCCACATGAGGCGCGGGGCTGTGTAGAAGGAGGCCGCGTTGTCGAGCAGGCCTGTGATCAGCAAGGCCTGGGTGGCCAGCACCGCACCAGCCATGGCCATCCACCAGGCCTGCATTCGGGCGCGATTGCCCACCACCACCCAGTCAGCGATGGCCCCAAGGGTACAGAAGCGCGTGGCCTGGGAGATGGCACCGAAGGCAATGCCAATGACGAGGCCAAGCCAGATGACTTGTTCGCGAAGCGCCAGGAGTTCTTCGGCCGTGATCATCGCTTGGCCGGCGGCTTGATGCTCGCCAGCCTGGACTTCGCTGTCTTGGCCTGCTCCGTGTTTGGGAAGCGTTTGATGATTTCTTGAAGGGTCTTGGTTGCGTTGGTGGTCTGGCCGACTTCAACCTGGCTGGCTGACAGCGTCAACATGCCATCGGCAGTTTTGGGATGCTGCGGATGGCGCTCCTGCAGGCTGCGCAGGGCACGGATGGCACTTTGAAAGTTCTTCTGGGCGTAGTGAACGGTTCCCTCGAAGAAGAGGCTCCAGGGCGCCAGTGGTGATGTGGGGTGACTTTGATTGAAACGATCCAACTGGTTTGAGGCCGCCTTAAAGTCCTTGGCGGCAATCGCAGCCTGAATGGCCTCGAAGGCCTCCTTTTGCCCGGGACTCACCGTAAGCGTCTGGCCGTCGATCTCAAAGGGCTGGGGCTCGAACTGACGAAGACGGGCGTCGGCCTGCTGCAGCTGCTGCTCCAAGTTTTGGAAGAGTTCCTTCTGCTGTTGCTTGTTCACCGTCGTGGCCTGGCTGGTCTGCTCTAGCGTGCCTCGGAGGTTTGCCAGGTCTTCCCGCAGCTTCTCGATCTGTGAGAAGAGTTCCAACTGGCCACGGGCCATGCCGTCGAGCCGGCCAGACAGGGCCTGGTTGTTAGCCTCTAGGGTTGCAAGCTTGGCGCGCAGGTCGAGAATGGCGCGACGCGCCTCATCATCGGAAAAGAGTTGGGCAGAGGCGGGAATAGACAAGACGGCCATGAGACCCGCGGCCAGCATGTGGGACTTTATTTTCATTGAACTTGAAGATCTGCTCGGCGGTTGACGGCGTAGCCCGCCTCGGTGGGCTCTGTGCTCCTTGGTTTTTCTTCCCCGTGGCTCACCGCATTGAGCTGCTGGTCATCCACGCCAAGCACCGAGAGGGCGCTTCGCACGGCCTCGGCCCGTTGTTGGCCCAAGGCAAGGTTGTATTCCGAGGTGCCACGGTCATCGGTGTGGCCCTCGATGAGCAGGCTGGCCCGCATGTTGGACTTCATGAGGCGGGCAGTCTGTTCAATTACAGGGACGTCCTCTTGCCGGATGGAGGTTCTGTCGAAATCAAAAAACACGGAGGCCCGCCCAGCGGCATCGAAGCCGGCCGCCTGAAGATCCGCCGAGGTAAAGCCGGAGGCGGTGACAGCCTGTTCGTCGGCCCGTAGGCCTTGGGCATCTCGTCGGGCGGGATCACCGCCTGCACCTGGGGCAGATACGATCGGCGCTGCACCGCCTCTGCTGCGGCCGGGCCCGTCCGGCTCATCAAGGCTCACGGACGCACAGCCGGCCATGAAGGCGCTGGTCAGGGTGATTAAAAAAGCGCGTGTTGAGAGGGCGCGGGGTGTCATGGGGTTGAATCCTTTGGATCAGGGCATACGGCCCCATGCGGGGTTGCGGATGCCGGCGGTGTCAAGGCTGATGCGTGTGCGCACACGGCCATCAACCGAGACTGCCGAGAGGGTGTCTCTGGCATTGATGCGGCTGGAGAAGATGATCCAACGGCTGTTGGGGGCGAAACTCGGGGAGTCGTCCTTGGGGCCCGTGCTCACCAGGCGCTCTTCGCCGCTCTCCAGGGTTCGAACACCGATGACAAACTTCCCTTCTCGTCGGGCCACGAAGGCGAGCAGCTTGCCATCTGGGCTCACCATGGGCCGTGCGTTGAAGTTTCCGGTGAAGCTAATGCGCTCGGGGAGGCTACTGGCATCGGCTGGCACTCTGTAAATCTGCGGGCTCCCGCCGCGATCGGATGTGAAGTAGATGGACTTGCCATCTGCGGAGAAGGAGGGCTCGGTGTTGATGGCATTGGCTCGCGACACCCGCCTTGGGCTGCTGCCATCGGCGTTCATCACATACACCTGGGAGCTGCCATCTTTGGTGAGCACCACAGCCAACTGTTTGCCATCGGGCGACCAGGCCGGTGCGCTGTTGCTGCCCCGGTAGTTGGCCACCACCGTTCGCCGGCCGGTCTGGAGTTCATGGACATAGACCACCGCCTTGCCGCTCTCGAAGGAGACATAGGCGAGCTTGTTGCCATCGGGCGACCAGGCGAGCGAGATGATGGGCTGCGATGAACGCAACGCCGGCTGGGCGTTCTCGCCGTCGGAGTCGGCAATGATCAGGACCTGCCGTCCGGCCTCCTTGCGGACATAGGCCAGACGCGTGGAGAAGAAGCCGGGCTCTCCGGTGAGCTGCTCGTAGACATAGTCGGCCACCTTGTGAGCGGAGCGCCGGGCGTCGAGCTGCGTGGCCTCGGTGATGAGTGAGAGGCCGCCGAGGTCTAGCGATTTGAGATTATCGAGCAGCCGAAAGCGCAGGTCGACCTTGCCGTCGGGCTGTCGAGAAATGCTGCCCACGACCAGTGCCGAGGCACCTTGATTCTTCCAGCGAAGGAAGAGGTCTTGGGACAAGGGCGTGTTGTCGGAGAGCACAGGAAACTGAGGACCCACGGGCAGGAGATTGAATGCTCCTGTGCGACGCAGATTGGCCTCGAGAACTTCCTGCACGGTCTCTGCAAAGACGCGCTCATTGGGCGAGGCTGGCACCAGTGGTGCCACGGCGACAGGAATCTGCTTGTCTCCCACCCCGGTGATGTCGATGCGCAGGCCTTGGGCCGCGGCCGAGCTGACGAAGAGCAGGCCAATGGCCCAGACGGCAAAGGGTCGCAGGGCGGAGGCTGCCGTGTGGATGCGGGTCATTGGCTCATTATACGAAGGGGGTGTGACAACGGACCATCATCGTTTGTCCCCGGGCCGAAAGCGAAGTTCCAATCGACGCTCGACGCTGCCATCGTCGGCCTTGGGAAGCGGGTCGCTGGCCTTGATGGCGCGCAATACTGCGGCATCCCACTCGGGCATGCCGCTGGCCTTTTGCAGCTGAATGCGGCTGATCTGCCCGGTGGGCAGTTGCTCCACGATGTAGATCACCTCGGGGTTGGTCGGTGCTCGAGCGGGGTCAAACCCCAGAATGCGGGAGCGAATTCTTGAGCGAATGGCATCCTGGTAGCCCGCCAGCAGACCCGAGCGCACGCCCTGCTCCGCTCCCCCAGCCACACCAGCCTTGGAGGCGACATCCTTGCCCTGGCTGCTGGCCTTGGCCTTGGCGTCCAGGCCCAAGCTCTTATTGATGCGATCGAGTTCCGCCTGGCGCAGGGCCTCTCGCTGACGCTGGGCAGCCCTCTCGCGGGCCTGTTTCTCCTGCGCCTGTTTTTCTTGCAGCGCCCGAGCCTTCGCGGCCTTGTCTCTCTCCTCTTGGGCACGTTTGCTGGCCTCCTTCTTGGCGGCCTCCTCCTTGGCCTTCTTGAGGGCGATGTCGGCTGCGGGTGCAGGTGGCGTGGGGTCTGGTGGCGGTGCAGGCTTCTCGGGTTCAGGCGTGGGCTTGGGTGCGGGCGGCTCCGGCGGCGATATGGGAGGGCGCTCGGCGGGCAGGCTTGACCAGAGTTCGGCCTGAACGACCTCGAGATCCTCGGTGCGCCAGTCGATGGAGACCACCAGCGCCGCAGCGAGCAGCAGATGGATGCCCATGGCTGCCCCAAACGAGATGGCCGACTGGGCGGCCTCGCCGGGCCGAACTGCGCGCGTGATTGGAGGTGCGTGGGCCAGACTGCTCATGAATAGGGCAGGCGGGTGAGGGTTTAATCCTGGCGAACGGCCAGACCCACACGACCGATGCCATCGGCCTGCAGGGTGTTCAAGGCCTGCACCACGGTGTCGTATCGCACGTCTCGCTCGGCCAGGATGATGACCGGCGCACCGGGCTCCTTCATGAGTTTGCGAACGGCATCGGGGAGTTCAGAGCGGGTGACGCGCTCCTCCTTGGCACCCTGCTCACGTTTGCGCACGGCATGGCTGCCGTCCTTGCGAATGACCACCTCGATGGCCACGGCGGGCTGTTGAGCAGACTGGCCAACACGCGGGAGATCGATGCTGCCCGTGACAATCATCGGCGCGGTGACCATGAAGATGATGAGCAGCACCAGGGTGACATCAATGTAGGGCACCACATTGATCTCACTCATCATGCGGCGACGGCGTCCACCGGCGTTCGGGCCTGCCATCTCAGTGCTGCCGATGCAGAATGTTCGAGAACTCTTCCATGAAGCTTTCAAATCGCATGGAGAGTCGATCGAGGTCGGTGGCGAATCGGTTGTATGCCACCACCGCCGGAATGGCGGCGAACAGGCCAATGGCCGTGGCAATGAGAGCCTCGGCAATGCCGGGGGCCACACTGGCCAGGGTGGCCTGCTGAATATTGGCCAGGCCGGTGAAGGCATGCATGATTCCCCAGACCGTTCCAAAGAGACCGATGTAGGGGCTCACCGATCCCACGGTGGCGAGGAAGGGCAGGCCATGCTCCAGGCCGTCGAACTCGCGCTGGTTGTTGGCCCGCATGGCGCGCCGAGCGCCTTCGAGCATGAGGCTCGGGTCGGCTTTGGCCTGCTGACGCAGCTTCAAGAACTCACGCATGCCTGCCTCAAACACCTTGGCGAGGCCGAAGCCGTAGGCGCCTTGCCCCACACGCTCATAGAGGGCCATGAGTTCACCGCCCGACCAGAATGCCTTCTCGAACTCTTCCGCCTGGCGTTTGGCCTGCCGAATGGCCATGAGCTTGCGAAAGATCACGGTCCAGGATGCGATCGACATGAAGACCAGCAGGGCCATGACGAGCTGAACGGGCAGGCTCGCCTGCATGACAAGGGTGGCAACGGAGAGGTCGGCGGTGGGCGCGGCCATGGTCATTCCTTCGGTGACGGTGAAAAGAGGGATGCATTGGAGGGGGCGACCGGTGCAGGACGGCCAAAGTGGGCCCATGCGCTCGCCGTGGCCATTCGGCCGCGGGGCGTGCGTTGTAGAAAGCCCTGCTGAATGAGGTAGGGCTCGAGGACATCCTCGATGGTGTCTTTGGATTCCCCGATGGCGGCAGCCAGGTTATCGATGCCCACCGGGCCACCACCGAACTTGTCGAGGATGGCCTCGAGGAGTTTCTGGTCCATGAGGTCGAATCCTTGTTGGTCGACTTCCAGCATGGCCAGGGCGGCATCGGCCACCTTGGCATCCACCTGCGCGGCACCCTTGACCTGTGCGTAGTCGCGAACACGGCGCAGAAGCCGGTTGGCAATCCGAGGTGTCCCCCTGGCGCGGCGCGCGATCTCTTGCGCGCCATCATCGCTGAGTGCAACCTTTAGCAGCGCAGCCGAGCGATGGACGATGATGGTGAGGTCTTCGGTGTTGTAGAACTCAAGCCTCGCCACGATGCCGAAGCGGTCTCGCAATGGGTTGGTGAGCATGCCGGCCCGGGTGGTGGCCCCCACCAGGGTGAAGGGCTGCAGGTCGAGCTTGATGGAACGCGCCGCCGGCCCTTCGCCGATCATGATGTCGATCTGGTAATCCTCCAGGGCCGGATAGAGGATCTCCTCCACCACGGGGCTGAGCCGATGGATCTCATCGATAAAGAGGATGTCGTTGCGCTCGAGGTTGGTGAGCAGGGCTGCCAGGTCGCCGGCCCGCTCGAGCACGGGGCCCGATGTCTGCCGAAGGTTCACACCCATCTCACGGGCCAGGATGTGCGCCAGGGTGGTCTTTCCCAGGCCCGGCGGGCCAAAGAGCAGGGTGTGATCGAGCGCCTCCTGCCGCTGGCGGGCGGCCTCAATGAAGATCTGGAGCTGATCCTTGACCTTGCCCTGGCCGATGTATTCCTTGAGCCACAGGGGGCGCAGCGCCCGCTCCAGGCTCTCTTCTTGCTGACCGGCGGGCTCGGGGCTGATGAGGCGATCGGTGTCGTGTTCGATCATGCCCCTAAGTGTACCGGGCGACCTTTAACCCTCGACTACAGGCGCGAGAGCTGCTTTAAGGCCAGACGAATGCCATCGGAGACGGTGGCATCCTCGGGCAAGGCCTGGCAGGCGGCCATGGCCTCTTTCTCGGAGTAGCCCAAGGCGCCGAGTGCGCGAAGCACCTCGGCGGTGGTGTCTGGCCTGCCCGGCATCCCAGGGCTGGGAAGGGCGGGTGCAAGCTTGCCCTTGAGTTCGAGCACCAGCCGCTCGGCCGTTTTCTTCCCAATGCCAGGAACGCGCGTCAGGCTGGCGGGGTCTTGGAGGCTGATGGCCTGAGAGAGTTGATCGACGGTGAGTCCCGAGAGCACGGCCAGCCCAATGCGCGGACCAATCCCCGAGATTTTGATGAGCAGTCGAAAGGCATGCCGCTCGGCCTCGGTCTTAAAGCCGTAGAGCAGCTGTGCATCCTCACGCACCACCAGGTGGGTGAGCAGGCTGAGCGGCTCGCCCACGGCCGGCAGGTTGTAGATGGTGCTCATGGGAGCCTCGACCTCGTAGCCCACGCCTTGAACATCCAGAATGATGCTCGGAGGCTGCAGGCCAATCAGGGTGCCGCGCAGTTGACTGATCATGGGCGTTGAGCATGCCAGAAGGCCAGGGCGCAGGCCAATGCGTCGGCGGCATCGGCGCTCGGTGGCTGGGCAAGGCTCAGCAGGCGGCAGACCATGTGTGCCACCTGCTCCTTGGTGGCACGGCCGGTGCCCACGATGGACTGCTTGATCTTTAAGGGGGTGAGCTCGGAGACGGGCAGAGATGCGGCCGCCAGGGCCGCAATGGCCACCCCACGGGCCTGCCCCAAGGACAGGGTGGACCTGGGGTTCACATTCACGAAGACCTG
>JBEARM010000052.1:0-9470 GCA_041163175.1 Pseudomonadota bacterium
AGTACATATTGGCGCCGAATCTCTTCGAGCATGGTGTTCTTGGTGAGCATGGTCACCACGGCAAAACTGCCGAGGACCAGGCAGGTGAGCGGCAGCACCAGGTGCCAGAGGTAGTCCAAGACCTGACCAATCAGGCTGAGCTCGGCGAAGTCGTCGCTGGTGAGGCCTCGCAACGGAAAGAGCTGCAGAAAACTTCCCCCACCGAAGAAGACCAGCATGATGACCCCCAGCACAAAGCCGGGGATGGCATAGCCCACGAGAATGGCCAGGCTGGTGTAGAAATCGAAGGGCGTGCCGTGCCTCACAGCCTTGGCGATGCCCAGTGGCAGCGAGACGGCATAGGTGATGAGAAAGGCCCAGAGCCCCAGGCTGATGGAGACCGGCAGCTTCTCGACGATCAGTTCCCAGACCGTCTTGTTGTAGAAAAAGCTTCGTCCAAGGTCGAACTGCATGAAGCCCACCACCATCTCAAAGAAGCGTTCATGCACGGGCTTGTCAAAGCCATAGAGGGCCTTGATCTCCTCGAGCTGCTTGGGGTCGATGCCCGTGCGCCCTCGGTAAACACCACCCGAGGTCTGGCCCATGTCGGCGCCGGCGGTCATGCCGGGTACAGAGGGCCCGGCAGCACCATGGCCGGCCTGCTGTCCCTCCAGGGCCTGCACCATCTGCTCGACCGGGCCGCCCGGCACGAACTGAATGAGGGCGAAGGTGACCAGCAGAATGCCCAGCAGGGTGGGCACCATGAACAGGACCCGCTTGACGACGTAACGAGCCAGGGCGGCGTTCAACGAGACCCCCACCACCAGGCTGTCATGGCCCAGTCTTCGGAGTGATAGTAGAGCGGACGAGTGGGCGGGGCCATGAGGCCCTGACGATACGCCACCCGGTGCACATTGTTGTGCCAATTGGCCACCGCGTAGTGCTCCACCCGCAGCAGGCGGTCGAGCACACGGGCTGCGGTTACAAGGCCCTCACGGGAGCCCGCACCCACCACGCGGTCGATGGCGGCATCGACCAGGGGACTGCGCACACCGATAAAGTTGTCGGCGCCCGGCTCATTGGCCGAGCGGCTGGTGAACCGAAAGAGAAGCTCATTGCCTGGGTTCTGGCTTGAGAGATACCAGTGCACAATCATGTCGAAGTCGTAGTCGTCCACGCGCTTCTTGTAGACCGAGGCATCCGTCATGCGGGTCTCCACGCGGATGCCCAGGGTCTGAAGGTTTCGGGCAAAGGGCGCCACCACCCGCTCCCAGCTTCGCTGGTTGATGAGAATCTCAAAGGCGAAGGCCTCGCCCCTGTCGTTACGCAGCACACCGTCTTGGATGGTCCAGCCCGCCTCGGCCAGGAGCTTCTTGGCACGTCGCAGGTTCTCCCGCAGGCTGCCCGGAGGACTGGTCGTGGGTGGCTCGGGCACAGCCTCGAGCACGCCGGATGGCAGTGGCACGCCGGTCTGCAGCGCAAGGCTGCGAAGCACCGCCTCCTCACGGGCTGAGGGTCGACCGGTGGCCGCCATGTCGGTGTTGGTGAAGTAGGAGTTCGATCGCTTGTACTGGCCGTAGAAGAGCTGCCGGTTCATCCACTCAAAGTCCATGGCGAGCTCAATGGCCGCGCGCACCCGACGATCCGCAAACTGAGGGCGGCGCACATTGAAGAAGAAGGCCTGCAGGCCTGCAGGGTTCGCATTGGGCAGCTCGGTCTTCACGAGCTCACCGCGATCGAAGGCCCTGCCCTGGTATGAGCGGGCCCAGTTCTTGGCCGCGTTCTCGTGAATGAAATCGAACTCGCCGGCCTTCAAGGCCTCCAGCCGGGCGAAGACGTCCTTGTAATAGCGAAAGCTGATGCGGTCGAAGTTGAACTGATTGGCCCGCACAGGGAGGTCTGCCGCCCAGTAGTCCTTGCGACGTTCATAGGTGATGTTGCGGCCGAGGTCGACCCGTCCAACGGCATAGGGGCCGCTGCCAATGGGCACCTGCTGAACCCACTGGTCAAAAGGCAGCGAACCACCCCAGTTCTTGGAGAAGACGGGCACGCTCGCCACAATCATGTGCAGCTCACGGTTGCGACGACGGAAGTCGAACCGGATGGTCCGAGCATCGACCACCACGGCCTCTCGCACATCGGCCCAGTAGTTTCGCCAGATGGGGCTTGCGGCCTTGCTGCGCAGGGTATCGAAGGAGAACTTCACATCGGCAGCCATCACAGGGCTGCCATCGGAGAACTTGGCCTCGGGATGAAGCCGAAAGGACATCGACAGGCCGTCCTCGGCCAGCATCATGTCGCGGGCAAGCAGGCCGTACATGGTCATGGGCTCATCGAGGCTGCCAATGGCCAGCGGCTCAAAGACCAGCTCCATGAGGCCTCGGGCATGCATGCCCTTGAGGGTGAATGGGTTGAGCTTGTCGAAGCTGCCCATGGCGGCCAGGCGGAGGTCTCCCCCCTTCTTGGCGGCCGGGTCGGTGTACTCAAAATGGGTAAAGCCGCGGCTGTACTTGGGGCTACCCCCCAGGGCCATGGACGGCACCCAGGACTGAGCCGCAGCGGAAAGCCACGTGCCGACACCAATCAACATGATCAGGGCCTGGATCGAACGCCTGCAGGTGCGGCTTGCTTCCATGATGCGAGAGTGTACCCAAGGGGCGGCCGTCCAGGCGGGGGTTGTTGTAGACCAAACCCGAGCGCCTGGGGCGGCATGCGGGGAAACGTAGAATGCAACGAATTCATCTGCTGATACGGAGTCCTCGCCCATGTCCTTCCTTCACGGAAAGCGCATTCTCATCACCGGCCTGTTGTCGAACCGATCCATCGCCTACGGCATTGCCAAGGCCTGCCACGCCCAGGGGGCCGAGCTCGCATTCACCTACCAAGGGGAGCGCTTCGAGGGCCGGGTGCGCGAGATGGCTGCAGAGTTCAACAGCACGCTCTGCTTCTCGCTCGATGTGGCAGAGGATGCCCAGATCAACGCGCTGCCCGCCGACCTGGCCGCCCACTGGCCTCACCTGGATGGCCTGGTGCATGCGATCGCCTTCGCACCGCGAGAGGCCATCGCCGGAGACTTTCTAGAGGGCTTCTCCCGAGAGGGCTTCCAGACCGCCCACGACATCAGTGCCTACAGCTTCGGTGCCCTGGCCAAGGCCCTGCTGCCGCTCATGGAGGGTCGGCCCTCGGCCATGATCACCCTCACCTACCTGGGGGCTGAGCGCATGGTGCCAGCCTACAACACCATGGGGCTGGCCAAGGCAAGCCTAGAGGCCTCGGTGCGCTACCTGGCCTCGAGCGTGGGCCCCAAGGGCATACGGGTCAATGGCGTATCGGCCGGCCCCATCAAAACCCTGGCTGCCAGCGGCATCAAGGGCTTTGGCAACATTTTGTCGGTGGTGGAAAAGAACGCGCCCCTGCGCCGCAACGTGACCATCGACGATGTGGGCAACGTCTGTGCGTTTTTACTCTCAGACCTGGCCGCCGGCGTGACCGGTGAGATCACCTATGTGGATGCAGGCTTCTCCACGGTGGCCTCTGGGCTCATCGAGGGCTAAGGGCTCGGGTTGAAGGCCTACCTCGACCTCATGCGCCATGTGCTCGCGCATGGCACAGAAAAGACCGACCGCACGGGCACGGGCACCCGCTCGGTCTTTGGCTGGCAGATGCGGTTCAACCTCGCCGATGGCTTCCCCATGGTCACCACCAAGAAGCTGCACACCAAGAGCATCATTCATGAGCTCCTCTGGTTCCTGCGAGGCGAGACCAATGTGAAGAGCCTGCAGGCCGTCGGCGTGAGCATCTGGGATGAGTGGGCTCGGCCCGATGGCGAGCTCGGGCCCATCTATGGAAAGCAGTGGCGAGCATGGCCGGCCCCGCAGCCCGACAACCCGCACCATGTCATTGACCAGCTCGCCGATGTCGTGCGCGACATTCGGCAGAACCCCGACTCCCGCCGGCTGATTGTGAGCGCCTGGAATGTGGGCCAATTGCCCGAGATGGCGCTCGCCCCTTGCCATGCCTTCTTCCAGTTCTACGTGGCCGATGGCCGACTCTCGTGCCAGTTGTATCAACGCAGTGCCGACATCTTCTTGGGCGTGCCCTTCAACATCGCCAGCTATGCCCTGCTCACCCACATGGTGGCCCAGCAGACGGACCTCGCCGTGGGCGACTTCATCTGGACGGGCGGCGACTGCCACCTCTACAACAACCACCTGGAGCAGGCGCAGCTGCAGCTCCAGCGTGAGCCCCTGCCGCTGCCTAAGCTGCGCATCCTGCGCAGGCCAGCCAGTCTGTTTGAGTATGCGTTCGAGGACTTTGCGATCGAGGGCTACGAGTCCCATCCGGCGATCAAGGCGCCGGTGGCCGTCTGATGAGGCTGGTGGCCGTGGTGGCGATGGGCCAGAACCAATGCATTGGACTCGACAACCGCATGCCCTGGCATATTCCTGAGGACCTGGCCCACTTCAAGGAACTGACCATGGGCAAGACAGTGCTCATGGGCCGTAAGACCTTCGAATCGATTCTGGCCACACTGGGCCGCCCCCTGCCGGGCCGGCCGCAGATGGTGCTCACCCGGTCAGCGGACTGGTCGCCGGAGGTGGTGGGCCAAGACCCCATCACGCGCGCGCGCAGCCTGGACGACGCCCTGGAGATGGCACGGGCGCGCGGCCTGGATGAACTGATGGTCATTGGTGGCGCCGAGATCTACGCCCAATGCATGGCGCAGCTGGATGCGATCGAGGCCACGGAGATTGAGGCCTCGCCCGAAGGTGACGCATTCTTCCCGGCACTGGATTCAGCAGAGTGGGTTCGAACCCCGGGTGCGCGGGGCGAATCGAAGGGCCTTGGCTATAGGTTTGTGCGCTATGAGCGCAGGGCTTAGCGGCGTGTGATCAAGTCTTCGGCAGGGTGACGCCGGTCTGGCCTTGGTACTTCCCGCCACGGTCTTTATAAGACGTGGCGCAGACCTCATCGCTCTCGAAGAAGAGCATCTGGGCGCAGCCCTCACCGGCGTAAATCTTCGCAGGCAGCGGCGTGGTGTTGGAGAACTCCAGCGTGACGTGGCCCTCCCACTCCGGCTCCAAGGGCGTTACGTTCACGATGATGCCGCAACGTGCGTACGTGCTCTTTCCAAGGCAGACCGTGAGCACGCTTCGAGGAATGCGGAAGTACTCGACGGTGCGTGCAAGGGCAAAGGAATTGGGCGGAATGATGCAGACATCGCCTTTGAAATCGACAAAGGAGCCCGGGTCGAAGGCCTTTGGGTCGACAATGGTGCTGTTGATGTTGGTGAAGATCTTGAACTCGTTGGCGCAGCGCACGTCGTAGCCGTAGCTCGAGGTGCCGTAGGACACGATGCGCTGGCCGTTGGCCTCGCGAACCTGCCCCGACTCAAAGGGTTCGATCATGCCGTGCTCGGCCGCCATGCGGCGGATCCAGTGGTCGCTCTTTATCGCCATGCCCAATTATGACCGAACCAGTAAAATGACTGGTTATGCCCAAACGCTCGATTTTTCTCACCTCCGCCCTGCCCTATGCCAACGGGGCCATCCACATTGGGCATCTGGTGGAATACATCCAGACCGACATCTGGGCGCGTTACCAGCGGCTTCGTGACCATGAGGTGGTCTACGCCTGCGCCGATGACACCCATGGCACCCCCATCATGCTGCGGGCCCAAAAAGAAGGCATCACCCCCGAGGCGTTGATCGAGCGGGTCTGGCACGAGCACCGTCGAGATTTTGAATCCTTCGGGGTGGGCTTTGACATCTACCACTCCACCCACTCGCCCGAGAACCAGGCCCTCTCTGAGCGCATCTATGGCGCCCTGAAGGATGCCGGCCTCATCGAGGTGCGCACCATCGAGCAGCTCTATGACCCTGTCGAGAAGATGTTCCTTCCCGACCGATTCATTCGCGGCGAATGCCCCAAGTGCCACGCCAAAGACCAGTACGGCGACTCCTGCGAGGCCTGCGGCGCCACCTATGCGCCCACAGATCTGATCAACCCCACCTCGGCCGTGAGCGGCGCCACCCCCGAGACCCGTGAGAGCGACCACCACTTTTTTCGGCTCTCCGACCCACGCTGCCATCGGTTTCTACGTGAGTGGGCCTTGGAGTCCGACCGACTCCAGCCCGAGGCGGCCAACAAGCTCAAGGAATGGCTTGACGAGGACAATAGCGGTGAGGCCAAGCTCAACGACTGGGACATCTCCCGCGACGCCCCCTACTTCGGCTTTGAAATTCCAGGCGCCTCCGGCAAATACTTTTATGTCTGGCTCGATGCCCCCGTGGGCTACTACGCAGCACTCGCCCGCTGGTGCGAGCTCCACGGCGACACGCTCGAGCGCTTCATTGGACCGGACTCAAAGGTGGAGCAGGTTCACTTCATCGGCAAGGACATCCTCTACTTCCACACCCTGTTCTGGCCTGCCATGCTGCACTTTGCGGGCATGCGAACGCCCAGCCGCGTCTATGCCCATGGCTTTCTCACGGTCGATGGCGCCAAGATGAGCAAGTCTCGAGGCACCTTCATCACCGCCCAGAGTTACATCGACCAGGGGCTCAACCCCGAGTGGCTGCGCTACTACTTTGCCTCCAAGCTCAATGGGTCGATGGAAGACCTCGACCTCAACTTCAACGACTTCATCGCCAAGGTCAACAGCGACCTCGTTGGAAAGTTCGTGAACATTGCAAGCCGCTCGGCGGGCTTCATCAACAAACGCTTCGATGGTCAACTGCTCGCGGATGCTCGAACAGCGGCGTCCGGCACCGACCATGCGGCCCTGGAACAGTTGCTCGTGGATGCAGCCGACTCACTGGCCGAAGGCTATGAGGCCCGAGACACCGCGCGCGTGGTGCGTGAGCTCGTGGGCCTGATGGATGCTGTCAATGAGTATGTCGACCGCCACAAGCCTTGGGAAATGGCCAAGCGCGAGACCGACCCCGAGGTCCTTCACCGCGTGCTCTCCACCACACTGCGCTGCTTTGCACGGCTGAGCATTCTCTTAAAGCCCATCTGCCCGGCCACCGTGGCCCGGGTGGAGGCCGACGTCTTCCAGACCAAGCCCTGGCGCTGGGAAGACCTCGATGCACCCGAACTGCCTCGGCTCAGCACCTTTTCCCATCTCATGACCCGTGTCGACCGAGATGCGGTCGATCGCCTGATTGACGCCAACCGCTAAGGAGGCCCCATGCCCATCGTCTTTCGCTTCGCCCGCCCGCACTACGTGTCGGATGCCACCAACTTCATTGAAGGCCTAAAGCTCGAGCGGCCCGAACTCGAACAGAAGCAACAGTCTGGCCGATCGCTCCTCTGGGACAAACCCCCGAAGTCGCCCGACCAGATTGCAAGAGAGCGCGCCGCCAAGGTGCCCCAGCAGCCCTATGTCTACCATGGCCCCATTCGGCCAGGCTCGAATGTCTGACACCCTCACCCCGCGGCTTTACGGCGAGCCCATCGGCTCGCTTCCGCAGGATCTCTACATCCCGCCCGATGCCCTGGAGATCATTCTCGACGCCTTTGAGGGCCCGCTCGATCTGCTGCTCTACCTGATCCGACGACAGAACTTCAACATACTCGACATCCCCATGGCCGAGGTCACGCAGCAGTACCTGCGCTACATCGATGAGGTTCGCCAGCACAACCTGGAACTCGCCGCGGAGTACCTGCTCATGGCGGCCATGCTCATCGAGATTAAGTCGCGAATGCTCCTGCCGGTGCGGGTGCAGGCCGGTGAGGACGAGCCTGAGGACCCCAGAGCTGAACTGGTTCGGCGGCTGGTGGAATACGAGCGCATGAAGATGGCGGCCATGCAAATCGACCAGCTTCCACAGGTGGGCCGAGACATCGCGGTGGCCCAGGTCTTCCTCGAGCAGTCCATCGCGCCGCGCCTTCCAGATGTCAATGCCCTCGACCTCCAAGCGGCCTGGCGCGACATCCTGAAGAAGGCCAAGCTCGTAGAGCATCATCAGGTCTCGCGAGAATCACTCTCGGTGCGTGAGCACATGTCGAAGATTCTTCGGCAGCTGCAGGCCGCCCAGTTCGTCGAATTCAGTGACCTCTTCATGGCAGCCCTGCGCGAGGGCGGTGGCATTCCGGTCATCGTCGTGCACTTTCTGGCACTTCTGGAGCTCGCCAGAGAAGGTCTCGTGGACATCACGCAGGCCGCACCGTTTGCCCCCATCTACATCCGGCTCGGCCACCAGACCCACTGATGTCCGTTGCATTCGGGCACCTCACCAGCCTGGGGCTCCCGAGCCACGCAGACGACCTGGTCTGCCTCACCGACTCGCTTCAGCTGCCAGACCTCTCGGCCCGCCTGGCCGATGCCCCCAGGCTAATTCTGGGCGGTGGCAGCAACCTGGTGGTGCGGGCCGATGCAAAGGCACCGCTCAAGGCTACGGTCATTCACAACCAACTCACAGGCATTGTTCGGCTGCCCGCGCAGGACGACCGCATTGTGGTTCGATGTGCCGCCGGCGAGGGCTGGCATCGGTTCGTGATGTGGACCTTGGCCCAAGGCCTGGGTGGCCTGGAGAACCTCAGCCTCATTCCCGGCACGGTGGGTGCGGCCCCCATTCAGAACATTGGCGCCTATGGGGTCGAACTGTCTGATCGCATCCTCGCCGTGCATGCCTGGGACTTTCAGGCCCACACACACTGCCTCTTTCGTGCCGACGAATGCGGCTTTGGCTACCGACACAGCCAGTTCAAAGACCCAAACGTGCAAGGCCCCTGGGACCAACCCCGCTTCCTCATCACCGCGGTGGACTTCGGCCTGTGGCCGGCGCACAAGGCGCCCTTGATGGTGGGCTATGCAGGCCTGGAAGGGCTCGACACGCCTGGCCCAGAGGCACCGATGCGCCTGGCCCACACCGTGATGGCGCTGCGGCGCCAGAAGCTTCCCGACCCTGAGCAGTTGGGCAATGTGGGCAGCTTTTTTCAGAACCCGGCGGTGCCCCAGGCGGTGGCCACCGTATTGGCCGAGCAGCACCCTCGCATGCCGCAGTATGCAAGCGCGGGTGGGGTGAAGCTCTCTGCGGGCTGGCTCATCGAGGCCGCAGGCCTCAAGGGCCATCGGCACGGGGCTGCAGGCGTTTACAACCAGCACGCCCTCGTGCTGGTGAACCATGGAGAGGCCACGGCCGAGGACATCATGGGCCTGGCCCACGAGGTTCAGCAGCGGGTCTTTGAGCGCTTTGGGATCTGGCTCGTGCCCGAGCCTACGATTGTTCCGCCCGTCGAAAGACGGGCTTGAGTGGTGCAGAGGCCTTTGCATCGAAGGCATAGCCCTCGGCGGCAAAGCCCAGGAGATCATCGGGATGTGAGACCCGCTGCTCGATGGCATAACGGGCCATCAGGCCCCGGGCGCGCTTGGCATAAAAACTGATGACCTTGTAGTGGCCAGCCTTCTCATCCTGGAAGACCGGGCTGATGCCGATGACCCGGGCGCGGTAAGGGTCTAGATTGCTCAGCGCCTCGCCGCGAAA
>JBEARM010000053.1:0-9388 GCA_041163175.1 Pseudomonadota bacterium
TTGGCCCGCTTTGCGAACTCTTCAGAGGAGAGCGCGAAGAGGGACCCAGGAGATCCCACATGGCCAAGCTTGATCTCGAGTTCTTGAGCCATGAGGGAGGACTGAGCACCAAATCCCAGGCCCACCATGACGGCCATGGATACCAGTGAGCGACGTGTACTTTGAAAACGAGCTGTTGCCATTGTGGTTCTCCTTATTTTTGTTGGATGCATAACAACTTGGGTTAGGACTGGCTTAGAAAATCGATTGCAGCTTGCACGCCACCCTTTCGATGGGGCACTGCGCATTGGGCCAAGCCCATCTCGACTCCGCCGAGAGTGCCCAGCAGCGTCAGGTCGTTAAAGTCGCCGAGGTGCCCAATTCGGAAGACCCAGCCCTGTAGCTTCGCGAGACCGGTGCCCAGTGACATGTTGAAATGTTCCAGGACGATTCTTCGGAAAGCATCCGCGTCGTGGTGGCTGCCATCTGTCTTCCTGGGCATCACCACTGCGGTCAGCACAGGGCTGTATTCCTTTGGGTTCTCACAGAGAATCTCGAGGCCCCAGGCCTCAACAGCCCTGCGGGTTGCTTCGGCATGCCGCTTGTGTCTTGCGAAAACATTTTCCAGGCCCTCTTCGTAGAGCATGTCGAGAGCCTCGGCCAGCCCATAGAGAAGATTCGTCGCCGGTGTGGAGGGCCAGAAGCCGTTTCGGTTGGCTGCGATGATCTCTTCCCAGCCCCAGTAGGCTTTGGGCAGTGTTGAGGAACGGCTTGCTTCTAGTGCCTTCGGACTTACCGCATTAAATGAGAGGCCCGGCGGGAGCATGAGCCCTTTCTGAGAGCCTGCGATCGTGATGTCGACTCCCCACGCATCGTGCTCAAAGGCGACGCTGGCCATGGATGAGATCGTATCGACCATGAGCAATGCAGGATGACGCGCCGCGTCCATGGCCGCCCGCACATTAGCGATGTTGGATGTGACCCCGGTGGAGGTCTCGTTGTGCACGACGCAGACGGCCTTGATTTGATGCGTCTGATCTTCACGCAGTCGTTTCTCCAGCACATTGGCATCAACGCCCTGTCTCCAAGTCCCCGGTATGAACTCGGGTCGAAGCCCCAGTTTCTCCGCGAGCTTCTTCCAAAGCGTTGCGAAATGACCGGTCTCGACCATGAGAACTTGGTCGCCTGGGGATAGGGTGTTGACCAAGGCGGCCTCCCAGGCTCCTGTTCCAGACCCAGGATAGATGACCACCGGCTGCTGCGTGCCGAATACGGGCTTGATCTGCTCAAGTATCTGAAGCCCAAGTCTTTGAAATTCTGGTCCTCTGTGGTCGATGGTCGGAAAGTCGATCGCCCTGAGAATTCGGTCTGGTACATTCGACGGCCCAGGGATCTGCAGAAAGTGTCTGCCCTGACCAATGCGGTTCAAAGAAGCACGGGGGTTGATGGGGGAGAACGCAGGAGGTGTTGGATCGCGATGCATCAGGTGCATTGTCGACGGGGGATTGAGGCCGTCAAGGGCATAAAAACCCTAACCCTCTCCGGTGGCAACTTAGTTGCGACCGATGAGGAATCCCTTGGCCAGGGTGAGGAATCGATGATGCCGGCCGTTCTGTTCCTCCCCAGCGAGATGGCGTGTGAGGGTCTGGAGCATCACAGCGCGGTCTTGGTCGTCGCCGAGTTTGTCCTGGGCGCGGGCAGCTTTCTTGGCCTCAAGGGCCAGAGTGGGGTCGGCGCCAAGTTGCAGCAGCACGGGAGTTGCATAACGCAGTGCCTTGTAGGCGAGCCGCAGTCGATGACGGCCTTCGACATGTGTGGCCTGGCGCTTACGGCGCGATACACGTCTCAGCAATTGCTGAGCCTGTGCCTTGGCAAAGACAGCTGCGGGGGGAAGGCCGTGTTGGGTTGCCAAGGCATCAGACCTGGCCATGAGCGACACCAGTAGGCTGCGAACGCTCTGCTGGCATAACTGTTCTCGAATACGGTCTCGAATGAGCTCTCTTGCCGCCTGTGCCTGTTGTAGTGCCGCTGACACATCTGGGTCTGTCTCCAGCGCACGATTTATGGGATCAACGACCTTCTCCATGGCCACGTCCAGGTCACGAAGCTCCCCGAGGGCATCGGCCAGTGCCGCACAGGCTGTTAGCAAGGACTCCTCGTTGGCCTCGCTTGTGGCCGAGGCCAGCAACTTGAGAATGGTGCGTATCTGTCTTAGGGCCACTCGCGCCTGATGAGGCCCCTCGGGGTCCGAGGTCTCGAGAGTCTTCCAAAACTCGGTGGCCAGGACCTGGGTGGCGCGCAGAAGATGCGCCGAGAGCACCAGGCCAGTCTCGCCGGTGGCCTTTGCCTTGGGCAGGCCAGAAAAACTAGATTCCGGGTAGAGGAGCATCAGGCCTCGTTGGGCCTTCGAGCGTGGCTCGAGGCAGGCCAGACGCCCGATGCCATCGAGAAAAACAGACAGTGATTGGCAGGCGGCAAAGAGATCCGTTCGCTGTCCTGAGAGCAGTTCGACCTCGATCTCTGCAATCGGCCGCTGGTCGGAATCAGTCTCGATGGTTCCGAGGTCGTAGGCCACCTCGAGCCGGCTCGAGCCCAGGGCCACCTGCCAGATGGTGCGGCGAACGCAAACGGTGAACAGTGGCGCCAGCGCTGCAGAATCGCTGAGTTGGGCAGCTTCTGACTTCTTAAAGCCAAGGCTGGCAAGCTGTGCCCGATCGGGCAGTCCGATGGGGTCGATGGCTGGAATGGGATGAACAGTCTTTTGCGTCAGCGTGTGCTGAATCTCAAGCCGCTCAAGCCCATCGCCCTCGGCCTTGAGGGTCTGTTGCCAACGGCCAGCCTCGCGTCGAATGCGCAGGCCTACGCGGTGACGAGCCAGGAGGGCATCCGCTGTGTCGAAGTAGACGGCCGTGAGGGTTTGCACGCGATGTGTTGCCCCCCCCAGCAAGGGCCAACGACTGAGTTCGCGGGCGGCCGGCGGCTTGTTCCCAGTCAGCGCAAAACAGATTTCAATCTCAGACGCCATGAGGGTGTTAGACAAGCGATATCAAGGCTGAGGAGTATAGGCCAGCCAGATGACGAAGGCTAAGATGGCGGCATGCTCGATTTCAAAATCCATGAACTAGAGGCGACGCTGACCATTTGGCCTCATGGCGAACTCTCCGAGGCTGATTTCTTGCTTCTGACACCCAAGGTCGATGCCTTCCTGCAGCGGCACAAACGCCTGCTCGGCGTGATGGTGATTTCCAAGGACTGGCCCTTGGCAAGGTCATGGCTGTCGGGCGCATGATGCAGCAGGTGGAGCCATGGGGGAGTGTCCCTCGTGAGTTTTGAGACGCTGATTGGCGTGGTGGGTGCCTTGGCCTTGGTGCTGTTGGGCATGACCATGATGACCGAGGGCCTCAAATCAGGAACGGGTCAGCAGATCAAGAGGCTACTCGAGCGCTCGACCTCTACGGTGTCTCGCGGCATTGTCACCGGCATGGCCACAACGGCAGTGGTGCAATCCTCTGGCGCTGTGACTGTGGTCGTCATCGGCTTCGTGAATGCAGGGGTCATGAATCTGCGCCAGGCGCTCGGCGTGATCTATGGCACGAACATTGGCACCACCATGACAGCGTGGATTGTGGCCCTATTGGGCTTTGGCCTCAAGATCGATCTCCTTGCATTGGCCTTGCTGGGCCTTGGCGTGGGCCTACGCCTCACGAGTGACCGTCGCGTTCGCCAGGGGATTGGCGAGGCCTTGGCGGGATTCGGCCTTTTCTTCCTGGGCATCGGCCTGCTCCAAGACTCCCTTGGAACGGTCGCTGCGACTGCAGCGGGAACGGTCTCTGGAGAGCCGGAGGCTGCTACCTCGCCGATGGGGCTGCTCGGTGGCTGGCTGATGTATCTGCTCGTCGGGTTCATCGCAACCGTCTTGATGCAGTCCTCTAGCGCCTCGATTGCATTGATTCTGTCGGCTGCCGCGGGAGGGCTCTTGGATTTTCAGCTGGCTGCCTCAGCGGTCATCGGGGCCAACCTTGGGAGCACCTCCACAGCCATTCTGGCTGCCATCAAGGCGACCTCACATGCACGCAGGCTGGCCCTTGGGCATTTCATCTTCAACCTGTTGGCCGCATTGGTGGCCCTGGCGATGCTGCCCTGGCTGGTCGAGTTGGTGCTGTGGCTTGCACAGAGCCTGCAGCTAGGGTCGGGCATGGCAACGGCATTGGCCCTCTTCCACACCAGTTTTAATGTCCTCGGGCTCCTGCTCATTCTCCCGGTGACCCCGCGATTGGCAGGCTGGCTGGGCACGCGGTTTCGTCAGGCGGATGAAGACCTCTCAAGGCCGCGATTCATCGATCGCACCCTCATTGGTATCCCGGCGCTGGCCGAGCGGGCGCTCCAACAGGAACTCACTCGCTATCGGGTGATGGTTGCAGAGGCAGTCGGCGCCCTGACTCGCTTGCAGCCGATTCAGCGCACTCGGCTCGAGGCGATGGAGGGGCTGGGAAAGGCCGTCGAGGAGTTCGTTGCGGCGCTGACCACGCAGCGCATGCCCATCCGGGAGGCCAGACAGGTGGCCGGTTTGCTGCGAGTCTTCCGCTATCTGCATGAGTCGACTCTCTGTCTTGAGAGGCTTGGTCCCGACCGAGGGGAGGGTGGCCTCGCCTTGCGTGGAGGGGTCGAGGATGTCCTGACCCACCTCAGGGAGGCCGCAGCTGCCGCCGCGATCTTTTCAGCAGATGGCTCAGCGAGGATGACGGATCGCCGGCCGATTGCAGAGAGGCTTTTGCAGCAGTTTGAGTCGAGCTATGAGCAGGGCAAGCAGTCTGTACTGAATCTGTGTGTCGGCGGTGAATGCCCGATGGAGGAGATCAGCCTCACCTTGGACTCGATGGCCAGTTTTCGAAGGATGGTGGAACAATTGCTGAAGGCGGATGCACTATTGGCAGATCTGTCGCCAACTTTGAAGGCGAGAGCGGATGACGCTGTGGAGGGTCTGCCTGACTAGGCCTTAGATACGGCCTGAGGCATTTGGGTGGCTCCCCGACCTGGGCTCGAACCAGGGACCTACGGATTAACAGTCCGGCGCTCTACCGACTGAGCTATCGGGGAAGGAAGCCGAAATTATATATCAGGGCGCCATTCGGCTCCGCAGCCGAGGCTCTCGCGCCAGACCCGAACGCGTGCCAGCGGCGGGCCGTTCCAATTGGATCGAATGAATTCAATGATTCGCTCCATGGTCGGCTCCTGTGGAAAAACATCGTTGAGGTGCCGATGGTCTAGCGAGGCCTTGATTCGGAGGGCCGCCTCCTCCAGCCCCGGCAGAGGGGTGACGCCTTCGGGCGGTGAGGCCACCCAAACCCGTGCCCAGTAAGAGTGGCCATGAATCTGTGGCAGGCCGATGGCAGGCGCCAGGCTGTGGGAGGCCTCAAAGGAGAAGGTCGTGTAGAGCAGGGTGGTCATCGGATGCCGAGGCGCTTGTGATTCTGGAGTGACAAACGCCAGCGAGGATACCGCTTCACCCACGCCAAGCAAAACGCAAGGTTGGCTGCTGCCTCTGGCCCATCGAGCGGCTGGACAAAGAAGTGCTCGAAGTCCATCGCCTCGAGCGCCAGTCGGTCAAAGCCTTCTTGTGGTTGCACCAGTTTCAGCTCCTGGCCCTGGGTCACGAGCAGGGGCTGAGGCTGTCCATTGAGCAGCCGCTTGGGGCTCACGCAAACCCAGTGGATTCCTGTTGGAATCGGCAGGCTGCCGTTGGTCTCGATGGCCACCTCCGCGCCGATACCATGAAGTGCGTCAATGAGGGGCTGGTCCACCTGCAGCGCTGGCTCCCCACCCGTAAGGACCACATAGGGTGCATCTGGCCGTGGCCCGCCATCGGAGTTCCATAGCTGTTTCACGCGGCCGATGAGTTCGTCGAGCTCGAGGCGGCCGCCACCATCTCCGTCGGTTCCGAGGAAGTCGGTGTCGCACCAAAGGGCACAGTCGGCCGGTCCGTTGGTGCGGTCCTCCTCACGGCCACTCCAGTTGTTGCATCCTGTAAACCGCAGAAACACCGATAGACGGCCGGCCTGGCCGCCTTCACCCTGCAAGGTCAGAAAGCTTTCTTTGAGCTTGTAAGTCATCCCGAGGAGTTTACGCATGAACGAACCGCGTCCGATCCCGCTGCTGCCGCCAGACATTGAGCAGCCCACCGACCTCGTGGCGGCCATTCGGGCCAGGCGCGGAGGCGAGCTGCTCAAGCTCGATCGAATGCTCCTGCACAGCCCGGCCTTGGCGCATGGGTGGAATGTGTATCTTGGACAGGTGCGCGGTGAGTTGAGCGTGTCCGCAAGGCTCAAGGAGCTGGCGATGTGCGTGGTGGCTGTTCTCAACGGTGCGCACTACGAGTACGAGCATCACGCGCCGCTCTACATCCAAGAGGGTGCCACCGCCGAGCAGGCTCAGGCCATTTTAGAGATGGAACAGCCGAACTTCCCTCTGGGTCTTTTCCCGGAAGAGGATCAAGACGTGCTGGCCCTGGCCCGCGCCATGACCCGAGACATTCTCGTGCCAGGCTCTTTAAAGCGCAGGCTCGTCAAGCGACATGGGCCGCAGCAGGTGGTGGAGCTGGTGGCGGTGGTTGCCACCTACAACATGGTTTCGCGCTTCCTCGTCGCACTCGATATTCACACCGAGCACGACGAGGAGTAAAAGCCAGGCTTACGAGGTAAGGCGCTTCGACTTAACTGCCAGCCTTGATGCCGTTGTCGCGAACGACCTTGCCCCAGCGCTCAATCTGCGCTCGGTTGAACTTGTCGAGCTCGGCCGGTCCGCCGCCAATCACCTCCATGCCTTGCGCCGCGAGCTTCTTGGACACTTCCGGGTTCTTCAAGACTTTGGCAATCTCGGCGTGGATCTTGTCGATGGTGGCCTTGGGCACGCCAGCAGGTGCGAATACGCCCCACCAGCTGTAGGCCTCAAACTTGGGCACGCCCTGCTCGGCCACGGTCTTCACACCGGGCATCTGGGGGTCTTGCTTGATGGAGGTCACGGCAATCGCACGCAGCTGGCCTGCCTGCACGTTGGGGTTGAGTAGAAAGACGGAGCCAATGGCCACAGGCACGTGGCCCGCAAGCGCGTCAGCCTTGAGCGGACCACCGCCCTTGTAGGGCACATGCGTCCATTTCACCCCTGTTTCGTTGGCCACTTGCACCATGGCCAGATGGCCCAGGGAGCCCGTCCCGATTGAACCATAGCTGATGCTGTCGGGCTTGGCCTTAGCAGCTGCCAGCAGTTCATTGAAGTCTTTGTAGGGCGTGCTGGGATGCACCGCGATTGCCATGCCACCGGTGCCCACCAGGGTCACGGGCGCCAAGTCTTTCAGGGTGTCGAAGGACAGGTTGGGGATGAGGGAGGGGTTGACCGCATGGGTGTCAAAGACCACGGCAATGGTGTTGCCGTCTGGAGCAGCCTTGGCGAGAGCGGCTGTTCCGATGGAGCCGGAGGCGCCGCCCTTGTTCTCCACGATGAACTGCCCGCCCGTGGTCTTGGCCAATTCTGCGGCAAAGAGCCGCGACATTTGATCGACGGAGCCTCCCGGGGGGAAGACCGAGATGATGGTGACTGGCTTGTCTTTGCTCGGCCAGGCGTGGGCGGAGAGCGGTGCGATGGACGCAGCAAGAGCGACTGCGGTGGCCAGCGCCATGAAGGGCCGGCGGGTCAGGCTTGAACGCATGGGGGAACCTCCTGTTGAAAGAGTCCCTATCTAACCTGAGTTTTCAGCCTTTTGGGATTAGGGCAAGCCTTAATCCCTCTTGGGTGCTCGGCTTAACTGCTCACCGCGGCGATGGCATCGCAGACCCGCTCCAGGTTCTGGCTGTTGAGCGCCGCGATGCAGATGCGACCGGTCCCAACGGCGTAGACCCCAAACTCCTCTTGTAGCCGATCGACCTGCTCACCGCTGAGCCCGGTGTAACTGAACATGCCGCGTTGGCTGGTGATAAAGCCCACGTCGCCCTTGAATCCTCGGGCCTTCAGGCCATCGGCCAATCCTTTGCGCATGGTCTTGATGCGGTCTCGCATCTCGGCGAGTTCTGCCTCCCAGGTGGCCCGCAGGGCAGGGGTGGACAACACCATGGCCACCACGGCGCCGCCATGGGTGGGGGGGTTGGAGTAGTTCGTGCGGATGGTGCGCTTGACCTGGCTCAGCACCCGGCTGGCTTCGTCGGCCGACTGGGTCACGATGGACAGTGCGCCCACCCGCTCGCCGTAGAGCGAAAAAGACTTCGAAAATGAGCTCGACACCAGAAAGGACATGCCAGAGGCCAGGAAGGCATTGAGCACGGCGGCATCCTGGGCAATCCCTTCGCCAAACCCCTGGTAGGCCATGTCGAGAAACGGAATATGCCCTGAGGCCTGGATGGCGGCGATCACCGAGGACCACTGCTCCGCAGAAAGGTCTACTCCGGTGGGGTTGTGGCAGCAGGCATGCAGCACCAAGATGGTGCCCTTTGGCAGCGACTGGAGGCTCTCCAGCATGCCTTTGGCATCGACACCACGAGTTTTGGCGTCGTAATAGCGGTAGGTGAGCACCTCGAATCCGGCCATCTCGAATAGGGCCCGGTGGTTCTCCCAGCTGGGGTCGCTGATGGCCACCTTGGCCTGTGGCAGCAGTCGGCGAAGGTAATCGGCCCCGACCTTCAACGCGCCCGTGCCGCCGAGGGCCTCAATGGTGACCACCCGTTGGGCCTTGAGCACTGGGCTATCGGCCCCAAAGAGCAGGCTTTGAACGGCCTGGTTGTAGGCCACGGCCCCCTCAATGGGCTGGTAGCCACGGGCCGGTGCGGCCGACACTCTTTGGGCTTCTGCTTCCTTTATGCACTTAAGTAGCGGTAACTTGCCCTGATCGTCGTAATAAACCCCAACCCCGAGGTTCACCTTGTTGGGGCGGTTGTCGGCCTGGAAGGCCTCGGTCAGACCGAGGATGGGGTCGCGCGGCGCGCGCTCAACGTTGGCGAAGAGGGAGGCGGTCATGGGGGTTTGTCAAGAGGGATGCAGCAAAAAAAGGATTGGAAATTTGGCGGACACACGAGGAAAATAGCCGATTGCTCGAAAGATTACCATGGCATTACAAGCCGTTACCTACCCAGACAGCCCCTTTGAACTGGTGGCCCCCTTCTCCCCAGCCGGCGATCAGCCCGAGGCCATCGCGCGCCTATGCGATGGGCTGGGCGAGGGCCTGGCCTACCAGACGCTGCTCGGGGTGACAGGGTCTGGCAAGACCTTCAGCATGGCCCATGTCATTGCCAAAACGGGTCGTCCGGCCCTGGTGTTGGCCCCCAACAAGACCCTCGCAGCCCAGCTCTATGCTGAGATGCGGGAGTTTTTCCCCCGCAATGCGGTGGAATATTTTGTGTCTTACTACGATTACTACCAGCCAGAG
>JBEARM010000054.1:0-11873 GCA_041163175.1 Pseudomonadota bacterium
TTTCGAGCCACCAAGCTCGCCGGCCTCACGGAAATTCCCGCAGTGGTCAAGGCCGTGGACGACCAGACAGCCTTGGCCATGGCCCTCATCGAGAATCTGCAGCGCCGAGACCTCTCGGCGCTTGAGGAGGCGCAGGGCATTTCCCGGCTCATCGAGGAGTTTGGCCTCACCCATGAGCAGGCGGCCCAGGCTGTGGGCCGCTCGCGCAGTGCCACCACCAATCTGCTGCGGCTTTTGCAATTGCCCCAGGCCGTGCAGGCCTATCTGCGAGAGGGCCAATTGGAGGCGGGCCATGCCCGGGTGCTGCTGACCCTGCCTGCCCCGCAGCAGCGGGCCTTGGCAGAGTTGGCTGTGGCCCAGGGCCTGTCTGTACGGGATGTGGAGGAGCGCGCCCGCCGGCTGGCAGGCGCATCCGGTGTCAGCAAGCCAGGTGGCGCCAAGCGGGCGGTCGCTGCCGAGGCGAGTGCCGACTGGCGTCGCATGGAAGAGGCGCTGTCTGATCAGCTCGGGCTGGTGGTGGCCTTAAAGCCCAAAGGGGCCGGCGGGGAGTTGCGGGTGCAGTTCAATAGCCCAGAGGAATTTGAAGGCCTCTTGCAGCGGCTCGTCCCTGCAAACACCGAGGGTTTTTGACAATGGACGCTCGCGCCCCTTACACTCCACAGGCTTAAGCAAAGCGGCTGGTAGACAAGAATCAAATGATCCGGGTGCCAGTTGTTCAGGGGGTTTTGGTGGGCGTGTGCGCCACGTTGGCTGCGCTCCACTCGGCGCTAACGGGCTGGAGCGTGTTGCTCGGCGGCCTGTCCATCGTGCTGCCCAACCTTCTGTTTGCCTGGCGTTTGCAGTTGGCTTCACCGAATCAGGCAGTGATTGTTTGGATGGTTGGTGAGCTTCTCAAAATGATGCTGTCAGTCACCTTGCTGGCCTTGGTGGCCACATGGTTTGAGGGTCTCGTCTGGCCAGGTCTGCTGCTCGGAATTGCCGTGGCAGCCCTGTCGATCTTTGTGGCGCCATGGGTATTGAGTCGGGCGGTTCGTCAGCAAGACGCCCAACGAATTGATCGTAGGCTTCGGCAGGTGCCGGAGTCCGTTGAAACGAAGTAACGAACGTCGACGAGGAAGAATATGGCTGCTACGCAAGCGCCGACTGCTGGGGAATATGTTGTCCACCACCTGGGACACCTCACCAATACGGGCAAGCCACAGACGGCCATCGTCGATTTCTCGGTCATCAATTTCGACACCATTTTCTGGTCGGTGACCCTCGGGGCCCTGGCCGTGTTTTTACTGTGGCGTGCGGCCAGCAAGGCCACTGCCGGTGTTCCTGGGCGCTTCCAAGCCCTGGTGGAAATCCTGGTGGAAATGGTGGAGAACCAGTCCAAGAGCATTGTTCACGGTGACCGCCGCTTCATCGCGCCCCTGGCGCTCACGGTCTTTGTCTGGATCTTCTTCTTGAACGCCATGGACCTCCTGCCGGTCGACCTGCCCCACTACGTTTTCCTCGCCACTGGGCTTGACCAGTACATCCACTATCACCGCATCGTGGCCACGGCCGACCTCAATGGCGCGCTCGGCATGTCGCTCGGCGTGTTCGTGCTCATGATCTACTACAACCTGAAGATCAAGGGTGTGGGCGGCTTTCTGCACGAGCTGTTCTGCGCGCCCTTTGGCTCCCACCCCGCCCTGTGGCTGGCCAACCTGGGTCTCAACATCATTGAGTTCCTGGCCAAGACCGTGTCGCTGGGCATGCGGCTCTTCGGAAACATGTATGCCGGCGAACTCATCTTCATTCTGATTGCCCTGCTGGGCGGCACTGCCACCGCATTCGGCTTCATCGGCCACGTGATTGCTGGCTCTATCTGGGCCATCTTCCACATCCTGATCATCACGCTGCAGGCCTTTATTTTCATGATGCTGACGCTGGTGTACATCGGCCAGGCCCACGAAGGGCACTAAGTCGAATGAAGTCTGTCTTTTCCTTTTCCGCTGTCGTTTCTTTTTTGTTTCCCCTCTGAGGAGTTGTTATGACGAACGTTGCATTTGTCGCGCTGGCTTGTGGTCTGATCATTGGTCTGGGTGCCATCGGCGCCTGTATTGGAATTGGTCTCATGGGTGGTAAGTTCATCGAGGCCTCGGCCCGTCAGCCAGAGCTGATGAATGAGCTGCAGACCAAGATGTTCCTGCTGGCTGGTCTGATCGACGCGGCCTTCCTGATCGGCGTGGGCATCGCCATGATGTTTGCCTTCGCAAATCCGTTTGCTGGATAAGACGGGCTCTGATCAAGACTCTGTGAGGACTGCGCTGTGAATCTGAACGCAACCCTGGTCGCCCAGCTGGTCGTATTTTTTGTACTGGCCTGGTTCACCATGAAATTTGTATGGCCCCCGATCATGAAGGCGCTCGATGAGCGGGCTCAGAAAATCGCCGAAGGCCTTGCCGCGGCCGACAAGGCCAAGGCCGACATGGTCATGGCTGAGCGTCGGGCTGCCGAGGAAATGGGCAAGGCCAAGGACGTCGCTGGTGAGGTTCGTGCCTCGGCTGAAAAGCAGGCCAACCTCCTCATCGAGCAGGCCAGGTCTGAGGCCACCCGCATCGTCGCAGCCGCCCGTGAGGCCGCCGAGAAGGAGGCCGAGTCGGTGGTTCAGTCTGCGCGCGATAGTCTTCGTGACGAGGTGGCCACGCTGGCGGTCAAGGGTGCAGAGCAGATTCTGCGCCGAGAGGTTGATGCCAAGGCCCATGCAGACCTGCTCAAGCATTTGAAGAACGAGCTCTGATATGGCGGAAGTCGCAACCATTGCGCGGCCATATGCAGAGGCCGCCTTCGCGGTGGCCCGCACGGACGCAGCGGCCATGTCTGCATGGTCTGCTGCACTCGGAACGTTGGCGGCCATCGCGGCTGACGATGCCATGCAGTCGCTCTACGGCAATCCGTCTGTGGGGCCCGACCGGCTCGCCAAATTGTTTTCAGATGCTGCAGGCGGCCTCACTGGCCCTGTAGAAAATTTTGTGAAGCTGCTGGCTGAAAACGGTCGGCTCTCCACGCTGCCAGAGATCGCCACACTCTTTGAGTCGCTCAAGAATGCAGCCAACGCCACCTTGGCGGCCCGGGTGGAAACCGCCTTTGCCTTGTCCGCGGCCGAGCAGGCCGAGATCAAGGCCCTGCTTGAAAAAAAATACGGCCAGGCCGTGACCCTCACCACTGAAGAGGCCAAGGGCCTCATTGGTGGTGTGAGGATCTCGATTGGCGACGAAGTGATCGATGCGTCTGTGAGCGGCAAGCTCGCCAAGATGACATCCGCCCTGATGAACTAGGAGCAATTTGAATGCAACTGAACCCCTCTGAAATTAGTGAACTGCTCAAGGGCAAGATCCAAGGCCTGAACCTGGTCGCGGACACCCGCAACCAGGGCACGGTGGTCTCGGTCACCGACGGCATCTGCCGTATCCATGGCCTCTCGAATGTGATGCAAGGTGAAATGCTGGAGTTTCCCAACAACACCATCGGCCTGGCCTTGAACCTTGAGCGAGACTCTGTTGGTGCAGTGGTGCTGGGTGAGTACACCGAGATCTCAGAGGGCGACGTGGTCAAGGCCACTGGCCGCATTCTGGATGTTCCCGTGGGGCCAGAGCTCATTGGCCGCGTGGTGAACGCACTGGGCCAGCCCATCGACGGCAAGGGTCCCATCAACGCCAAGATGACCGACGTCATCGAGAAGGTCGCCCCTGGCGTGATCTACCGTAAATCGGTCTCGCAGCCTGTTCAGACAGGTCTTAAGGCCGTGGACTCCATGGTTCCCGTGGGCCGTGGTCAGCGTGAGCTGATCATTGGCGACCGCCAGACCGGCAAGACCGCCGTGGCCGTCGACACCATCATCAACCAGAAGGGTCAGAACATGACCTGCGTCTACGTGGCGATTGGTCAGAAGGCCTCGACCATTGCCAACGTGGTGCGCAAGCTCGAAGAGACGGGCGCCATGGCCTACACGATCGTGGTGGCCTCGTCTGCCTCCGAATCTGCCGCCATGCAGTATTTGTCGGCCTACTCCGGCTGCACCATGGGCGAATACTTCCGCGACCGCGGCGAAGACGCCCTCATCATTTACGACGACCTTTCCAAGCAGGCCGTGGCCTATCGCCAGGTCTCACTGCTGTTGCGCCGCCCGCCGGGCCGTGAGGCGTTCCCTGGCGATGTCTTCTATCTCCACTCCCGTCTGCTCGAGCGTGCAGCACGGGTCAACGAGGAATACGTTGAGAAGTTCACCAACGGTGCTGTCAAGGGTAAAACAGGCTCGCTCACGGCGCTCCCGATCATCGAAACCCAGGCTGGCGACGTCTCCGCATTCGTGCCGACCAACGTGATTTCCATCACCGACGGTCAGATCTTCCTCGAGACCGATCTCTTCAACGCCGGTATTCGTCCCGCGCTCAACGCCGGTATTTCGGTGTCGCGTGTGGGTGGTGCGGCCCAGACCAAGCTCATGAAGCGCAAGGACACCGGCGCAGGCGTGCGTCTGGCCCTGGCCCAGTACCGTGAGCTGGCGGCCTTTGCCCAGTTTGCGTCCGACCTCGATGAGACCACCCGTAAGCAGCTCGAGCGCGGCCGTCTTGTCACCGAGCTCATGAAGCAGCCCCAGTACCAGCCGCTCAAGATCTGGGAGATGGCGCTCACCCTGTTTGCGGTGAACAACAACTACATGGACGACGTCGACGTTTCGAAGGCCAGTGCCTTCGAGCGGGCCTTGCGTGACCACGTGCGCAACAAGCACGGTGCGCTGGCCGATGCCATCGAAGCCGCCAAGGATCTCTCCGCAGACCATGAGGCCCAGTTGCGCAAGGCCATCGAAGACTTCAAGAAGACCGGCGCCTACTAAGGACCCCCCATGCCAGGCTCAAAAGAGATACGCAACAAGATCAAGAGCGTTCAAAACACGCGCAAGATCACCAAGGCCATGGAGATGGTCGCGGCCTCGAAGATGCGCCGCGCCCAGGAGCGCATGCGCGCCGGTCGTCCCTATGTGGAAAAGGTTCGCGCCATTTGTGCAAACCTCAGCCACGCCACGCCGGAGTTCGTGCATCCCTACATGACCCACCGCAAGGAAATGAAGCGCATTGGGCTCATCGTGGTCACCTCCGACAAAGGCCTGTGCGGAGGCCTCAACACCAACCTGCTGCGCCAAGTGGTCAACCGCGTGAAGGAGTGGGAGGCCGCCGGGGCCAGCGTGCAGGTCACGGCGTTTGGCAACAAGGGTTTCGGCTTTTTCAGCCGCATGGGCTCGAATGTCGTGAGCCATGTCATCGGTCTGGGCGATGCCCCCCAGCTCGAGACCCTCATTGGCCCTGTCAAGGTTCAGCTCGATGCCTTTGCGGCCGGTGAGCTCGATGCGGTGTTCTTGGCGTCCAATCAGTTTGTGAACACCATGAAGCAAGACCCCACCGTGATGGAACTGCTGCCCCTGACCGACGATCGTCTGGAGCGCACCGACCCCAATCACGACTGGGATTACCTCTACGAGCCCAATGCCGAGGTGGTGCTCTCCGAGCTGCTCACGCGCTACCTGGAGTCGGTGGTGTTTCAGGCGGTCGCCGAGAACATGGCCTGCGAGCAGAGTGCTCGCATGGTGGCCATGAAGGCTGCTTCGGACAACGCCAAGCAGCTCATCGAAAGCCTGCAGCTGTCCTACAACAAGGCGCGGCAGGCGGCCATCACCAAAGAATTGTCGGAAATCGTGGGCGGTGCAGCGGCTGTCTAAGCCCCGCGCCCACATGCAATTAACAAACGTTTAGAGAGAAGAGGACCCTCAAATGAGCATGGCACAAGGCAAGATTGTTCAGTGTATTGGTGCGGTGGTCGACATCCAGTTCCCACACGACAGCATCCCCAACATCTACGATGCCCTCACCCTGGACGACGCCGCCCAGCACGACCTCATCGAAAAGGGGCTCACCTTCGAGGTGCAGCAGCAGCTCGGCGATGGCGTGGTTCGAACCATTGCCATGGGGTCGTCCGACGGCATCCGCCGTGGCATGCCGGTCAACAACACCGGCAAGGGTATCTCGGTGCCAGTGGGCGAGGGCACCCTGGGCCGCATCATGGACGTTCTCGGACGCCCCATCGATGAGGCTGGCCCCATCCCATGCGATGAACTGCGTGAGATCCACCAGGCTGCCCCGAAATTTGCAGACCTGTCTCCATCGGTCGAGCTGCTCGAGACCGGCATCAAGGTGATTGACCTCATCTGCCCGTTTGCCAAAGGCGGCAAGGTTGGCCTCTTCGGTGGTGCCGGCGTGGGCAAGACCGTGAACATGATGGAGCTCATCAACAACATCGCCAAGCAGCACTCGGGCCTCTCGGTGTTTGCAGGCGTGGGTGAGCGCACCCGTGAAGGAAATGACTTCTATCACGAGATGAAAGACTCCAACGTGCTCGACAAGGTGGCCATGGTCTTTGGTCAGATGAACGAGCCCCCGGGCAACCGACTGCGCGTGGCGCTCACCGGCCTCACCATGGCCGAGCGCTTCCGTGACGAAGGCCGTGACATCCTCTTCTTCGTGGACAACATTTATCGCTACACCCTGGCGGGTACCGAGGTCTCGGCCCTGCTGGGCCGGATGCCCTCGGCGGTGGGCTATCAGCCCACGCTGGCCGAGGAAATGGGCCGTCTGCAGGAGCGGATTGTGTCCACCAAGGTGGGCTCGATCACCTCGATTCAGGCGGTCTACGTGCCCGCGGACGACCTCACAGACCCATCGCCTGCCACAACATTCGCCCACCTCGATGCCACTGTGGTGCTCTCGCGGGACATCGCCTCTCTGGGCATCTACCCCGCCGTAGACCCCCTCGACTCTACCTCACGCCAGATCGACCCCAATGTGGTGGGCGAGGAGCACTATTCGGTGACTCGCAAAGTGCAGCAGACCCTTCAGCGCTACAAGGAACTGCGCGACATCATTGCCATTCTGGGCATGGACGAGCTCTCCCCGGAGGACAAGCTCATCGTCGCCCGCGCCCGTAAAGTGCAGCGCTTTTTGTCGCAGCCCTTCCACGTGGCCGAGGTGTTCACCGGTTCGCCAGGCAAATATGTCACGCTGGCCGAGACCATCCGTGGCTTCAAGATGATCGTCGATGGCGAATGCGACGCCCTGCCGGAGCAGGCCTTCTACATGGTTGGCGGCATCGAAGAGGCCTTCGAGAAGGCCAAGACGCTTCAATAATTCAATCGGAGTCCACGCCCCATGGCCGGAACCATTCAAGTCGACGTTGTCAGTGCCCAGGAGATGATCTTCTCTGGGGAGGCTGAGTTTGTGGCCCTTCCAGGAGAGCAGGGCGAGCTGGGCATTCTGCCGGGGCATATCCCGCTCATCACCCGCATTCGTCCTGGCACGGTTCGCATCAAGGTCAACGGTCAGGAAGAGCTCATCTTTGTGGCCGGTGGCATCTTGGAGGTGCAGCCCCGCGTGGTCACGGTGCTTGCAGATACGGCCATCCGTGGAAAAGACCTCGATGAGGCCAAGGCCGAGCAGGCGCGCAAGGATGCCGAAACGGCGTTGGCCAACCGCAACACCGACATCAATTACGCAGCCGCTCAGGCCGAGCTGGCCATTGCATCGGCTCAGCTCGCTGCCTTAAAGCAGTTCAGAAGCCGAAAGTAAGCGGCCCGCGGCGCCCCCGGACTTGGCCAAGACCAACGACCTCTTTCTACGGGCGCTTGCCCGACAGCCGGTAGAGCGAACCCCGGTCTGGCTCATGCGTCAGGCGGGCCGTTACCTGCCGGAGTACAACGCCACCCGAAAGAAGGCCGGCAACTTTCTGGCCTTGTGCAAAACCCCCGAGCTCGCCTGTGAGGTCACGCTCCAGCCCATCGATCGTTATGGCCTGGATGCAGCCATTCTCTTCTCGGACATCCTCACCATCCCGGATGCCTTTGGCCTTGGCCTGCATTTCGTGGAGGGGGAAGGCCCGCGCTTTCATCGAAAGATTGAGTCGGAGGCCGACTTGGCCGCCATGCCCAATGTCGACATGGCCGAGGCCCTCTCTTATGTGGGCGATGCCGTCTCGCTCATTCGCAAAACCCTCGATGGCCGCGTGCCCCTCATTGGCTTCTCAGGCAGCCCATGGACACTGGCCTGTTACATGCTCGCCGGTGGCAGTAGTTCTGACGACTTCCTGTCTGTGCGCAAATGGGTCTACAGCCGTCCAGACCTGGTGCAGGCCTTGCTGAAGCGCCTTACCCATGCCGTCACCGACTATTGCGACATGCAGGTGCGCGCCGGTGCGCAGGCCATCATGCTCTTCGACAGCTGGGGCGGGCTGCTGGCAGATCAATCCTTCGATGTCTTCTCTCTGCAGGCGCTTGAGGCCATCGTTCGCGATCTGCGGGTTCGGCACCCCGAGACCCCCGTCATTGTCTTCGTCAAGGGTGGCGGCCAGTGGATGGAGCGCATTGCAGCCACCGGCTGCCAGGGTGTGGGCCTCGACTGGACGGCTAATCTGGGCCAAGCTCGCCGCCTCATTGGCGAGCGCTGCGCCCTGCAGGGCAATCTAGACCCAGCCGTGTTGTTGGGCACGCCGGCCCACATCGAGGCCGAGGCCACCAAGGTGGTCAACAGCTTCGGACGGCTCTCGGCCGGTGCCGGCCACATCTTTAATTTGGGTCATGGCATCTCGCAGTTCACGCCCATCGACCACGTCACATGCCTCGTGGAGGCTGTTGCAAAGGCCAGCCGCCAGCAGGCTGCCTGAGCGCAGCGCCCATGTCGGCCCTCACGGGCAAGCCCACCATTCGACTGCTCGATGTTGCAGTCGACACCCCGGGCCTCGGGCCACTGAGCTATCTTCCACCGCCACCGGGCCCATCTGGCGACACCGACAGTAGCCTTGACACCGGCGACTGGCTGCTCGTGCCCGTGGGGACACGCAGCCGCATCGGCCTGATCGTGGCCACTCAGGATGTCGACCCCGGCACGATCGAAGGCCTGGGCTATGTCGTGCGCCCAGCCCTGCAGCGCCTGGCCTTGCCAAGGATGTCCTCGCCCATGCTGCGCCTCTTGGGCTTTACGGCCCGCTACTATCACCGGTCTGTTGGGCAGGTCATGGGCACGATGCTGCCTGGCTGGCTGCGTGCACCGGCCGTCCACCGCCGTCGCATGACGAAGCAAGGCGCAAAACCTTCGAGTCTCGAGGCCTGTCTTGTTCAAGGCCTTGATGCCCTGGAACCACAGCATGAACAGGTCCAGTCCAGGCGCATGTCCAACAGCCAAGCTCCGCGGCTGTCCTGCTGCATGGGGTGACAGGTTCTGGAAAGACACGTGTCTACTTTGAGCTCATGGCCAAACGCCTGAAGGCGGCACCTGACCAGCAGGTGCTCCTTCTCGTGCCAGAGATCGGGCTCACCCCACAGCTGCAGACACGCCTGGCCCACGCCTTTCCGGGCCATCGGGTGGGCGTGCTGCACAGCGGCCTCACGGACCGGCAGCGTGCCGTCATTTGGCTCGCCGCGGCCCTGGGCCAGCTGCAGATCCTTGTGGGCACCCGAATGGCCATTCTGGCTCCGTTGCCAGGCCTGGGCATGATCGTGGTCGACGAAGAGCACGACAGCTCTTACAAGCAGCTCGAAGGCCTGCGCTACTCCGCCAGAGACCTGGCCCTGTGGCGGGCCAAAGACCTTGGCATTCCGCTGCTCCTGGGATCGGCCAGCCCCAGCCTCGAGATGCAAGCCCAGGCCGCTCAGGGACGCCTGATGGAACTGCGCCTGGATGCCCGGGCCACCGGCACCATGCCCGCGCCGGTGCGGTTCATCGACCTCCGCGTGGAACGGGCTGAGGACGGCCTGGCCCCGAGCGCCTGGCGCGCACTGGAGCAAACGCTGGCCGAGGGCCAGCAGGCCCTCGTTTACTTGAATCGGCGGGGCTGGGCCCCCGTGCTCAATTGCGAGGCCTGCGGATGGACGGCGCCCTGCCCAGACTGCTCAACCCCCGCGGTCTTGCACAAGCGCAAGGCGGGCTGGCGGCTCATTTGTCATCGGTGTGGCCATCAATCCGCCACGCCAAAGGCGTGTCCGGATTGCGGCAACCCCAGCCTCGAGACCTTCGGTCGTGGAAGCCAACAGCTTGAGGAGGCCCTGCAGTCGCGTCTGCCACAGGCCAAGCTCTTGCGCATGGACAGAGACGCCATTCGAAGTCAGGCAGCCTTCGAGGCGGCGCTGGCCCAGATTCGTCGTGGTGAGGTGAATCTGCTGGTGGGCACCCAGATGATGGCCAAAGGCCACGACTTCCCCGCCCTCAAGCGCGTGATCGTGGTCGACGCCGATGCCCAGATCGCCAACCCAGATTTTCGAGCGCCGGAATGGCTGTTCGCCAACCTGTTGCAGGTTGCCGGCCGGGCAGGGCGGCACCTTGCGGGTGCTGAGGTCATCATTCAGACGCGTTACCCCAGCCACCCCCTGTTGCTCGCCTTGGCCGATCCCTCGCCGAGTGCACACCGCCAGCATTGGCAAGCGCTTTTGCAGGAGCGGCAGTCCGCGGGCCTGCCGCCCTTCTCACACCTGGCAGCCGTGCGTTTCTCGCATGCTCGGGGTGATGCGGCTGTGGAGGCTGCGAAGGCCTGTGAGGCCTGGTGTCAGGCGGAGTCGATGCGGCAGGGGCTGGGCGTGACGGTTTACCCACCGACGCCGAGATACCCCGAGCGTCAGGCGGGAAAGACCCGTTGGCAGGTTATTTTGGAATCTACGGAGCGCGCAGGCCTGCATGTGCTGCTCGACGAGCTTGGCCACTGGTCTCAGGCGCACCGCGCGGTGGATGTGGCCTTGGAGGTCGACCCCTTGGGGTTTTCTTAGTGAACTTTTGGCAGCCGTGGCGCGTCTGGCAGGAATCGAACCTGCGACCCTTGGCTTCGGAGGCCAATACTCTATCCACTGAGCTACAGACGCATAGCCTTCTATAATACGCGTCTCCAACTATTGAGATCCTACAGAGACCCTGCCATGAGCGAACACGAAAGCCCGATCAAAACCCCCAAACAACTCATCGTGGTGGTGGCTCTCAGTTTTATTGTTCCGATCGTTGCAATTGTTCTACTGACCAAATACATCGGCGCCGCACCCAAGGTCGGTGCTGGCAGTTCAGCCCTTACGGCCGAGGCCATTGCGGAGCGCATCAAGCCCGTGGGACGTGTGGCCACCGCGCCCGAGGCCGGTGCCGCGCCGGCCGCCGCAGCCAGTGCCGCTGCCGTGGTTCGGACCGGCGCGCAGGTTTATGCGGCTGCCTGTGCAGGCTGCCATGCTGCGGGCGTTTTAGGCTCGCCGAAATTTGGTGACAAGGCGGCCTGGGCCTCACGCATCCCCAAGGGTTACGACGCCCTGCTCACCTCTGCACTCAAGGGCAAGGGCGCCATGGGTGCGCAAGGCGGTGGTGCCTACACCGATGCCGAGATTGGCAAGGCCGTGGCCCATCTGGCCAACAGCGCCGGCGCCAACTTCCAGCAGTAACCCGGTTGATCCAATTCTCGGCCCTCGACCGGGTCTTTAGTGCCTTTGACAACGCGCTGAAGACACTCACCACCGATCCTTCGGGCACCGGTCGGCCCATGCCGGGTCAGGCCCTGTCGGAGGCCTCCCTGAACGACGCGCAGCGCAGCCATGCGGCGGGCCTCATGCGTGTGAACCACGCAGGCGAGGTGGCCGCCCAGGGTCTCTATCAGGGTCAGGCGCTCTCCACTGCATCGCCTCAGCAAGCCCAACTCTGGTACGCAGGCGCCTTCTGCCTGGGGCTCGTGGCGGGCCGACTGCCCGAAGCCCAAGGCATGGGGTTTGTCTCTGAGACCGAGCGTCAGGTCGAGGCGCACTTAAAGGGCCATTTGTCTGCCCTGCCCCCAGAAGACGC
>JBEARM010000055.1:0-8991 GCA_041163175.1 Pseudomonadota bacterium
AAGGCCTGCGGCCTGCTGGACCTGCTGGTCGAGCAATTGCAAATGACTGAGCACGCGGTCGCCGGTGATGGCCTCCACCCGGCGAATGCCCGCGGCCACGCCGGACTCTGACACGAGCTTGAAGAGGCCGATGTCGCCTGTGCGGGCCACATGCGTGCCACCGCAGAGTTCGCGTGAACTGCCGATGTCGAGCACGCGCACGGCATCGCCGTACTTCTCGCCAAACAGGGCTGTGGCCCCGCCCTTCACCGCCTCATCAAAGCCCATGATCTGGGCCTGGGTGGGCGTGTTGAGCAGGATTTCTGCATTGACCTTGGCCTCGACCGTTGCAATCTCCTGGGCCGTCATGGGCTGGTTGTGGGCGAAGTCGAACCGGGTCTTGTCGGCGTCGACCAGCGAGCCCTTCTGCTGCACATGGGCCCCGAGCACCTCTCGCAGGGCCTTGTGCATGATGTGCGTGACCGAGTGGTTGCGCGCCGTGCGGGCCCGACGAACGAGGTCCACTTCGGCCATGAGGGCCTGGCCCATCGTGACCTCACCTTGCACCACGCGGCCGTGGTGTCCGAAGACCTCGGCTGAAATCTTCTGGGTGTCCTCGATCTCGATGCGAAGGCCGTCGGCCTGCAGCACGCCGGCATCGCCCACCTGGCCGCCAGACTCTGCATAGAAGGGGGTGGTGTCGAGCACCACGACCACCGCGTCCCCCGCCTGTGCCCGTTCACAGGCGGTGCCATCTCGGTAAAGGCCCGTGACGGTGGCTGATTGAGACAGCCGCTCATAGCCCACGAACTGGGTCTGGGCGCCGGTGTATTCGAGGCCTGCGGCCGACTTGAACTTGCTGGCGGCGCGGGCCTGGTCTCGCTGGCGGCCCATGGCGGCCTCGAAGGCGTCTTCGTCGACGGTCAGGCCGCGTTCGCGGCAGACATCGGCAGTGAGGTCCAGTGGAAAGCCATAGGTGTCATAGAGCATGAAGGCCGTCTGGCCATCGAGGGCTGTGCCCTTGGGCAACTCGGCCAAAGAGGATGAAAGAATGGCCATGCCTTTTTCCAGGGTCTCGCCAAATCGCTCTTCTTCTTGCTGAAGGGTGTCAGCCACGCGCTGCTGGGCTTGGGCCAACTCGGGGTAGGCCCCGCCCATTTGCGCCACGAGGTCTGGCACCAGCTTGTAGAAGAAGGGTTTGGTCTGGCCAAGCTTGTGGCCATGGCGCAAGGCTCGTCGAACGATTCGGCGCAGCACATAGCCACGACCTTCATTGCCAGGAATGACGCCATCGACAATGAGGAAGCTGCAGGCGCGGATGTGGTCTGCAATGACCCGCAGCGATGGGTTTTCGATGTCGGTGCAACCGGTCTCACGGGCGGCCGCTCGGATCAGGCCCTGGAAGAGGTCGATCTCATAATTGCTGTGCACGCCCTGGAGCACCGCGGCAATGCGCTCAAGGCCCATGCCCGTGTCCACGCACGGGCGCGGCAACGGGTTGAGCACCCCGGCCTCGTTACGGTCGTACTGCATGAAGACCAGGTTCCAGATCTCGATGTAGCGGTCGCCGTCTTCATCCGGTGAGCCCGGGGGGCCACCGGCCACATTGGGCCCGTGGTCGTAGAAGATTTCGCTGCAGGGGCCGCAGGGCCCCGTGTCGGCCATCTGCCAGAAGTTGTCGCTGGCGTAACGGGCGCCCTTGTTGTCCCCGATGCGGATGATGCGGGCCTCCGGCACGCCGATCTCGGTCTTCCAGATGCCGTGGGCCTCGTCGTCTTCCTGATAGACAGTGACCCAGAGCTTTTCGGGGGGTAGCTTGTAGACCTCGGTGAGCAGGCGCCAGGCATGGGAGATGGCCTCGCGCTTGAAGTAGTCGCCAAACGAGAAATTGCCCAGCATCTCAAAGAAGGTGTGGTGGCGGGCGGTATAGCCCACGTTCTCAAGGTCGTTGTGTTTGCCGCCGGCGCGCACGCTGCGCTGCGAGGAGGTGGCCCGCACATAGGGGCGGGTCTCCCGGCCGAGGAAGACATCCTTGAACTGCACCATGCCGCTGTTGGTGAACAGCAGGGTGGGGTCGTTGGCGGGCACCAGTGGGCTCGAGGCCACCACGGTGTGCCCCTGACTCGCGAAGAAATCGAGAAATTTCTGGCGAATCTCATTCACGCTCATCATGGTCCGGATCGCTTTCCA
Organism: Pseudomonadota bacterium; assembly: GCA_041163175.1. GTDB lineage: Bacteria > Pseudomonadota > Gammaproteobacteria > Burkholderiales > Burkholderiaceae_A > Hahnella. The sequence goes on from JBEARM010000055.1 coordinate 2,170, forward strand.
ACGGGTTGAAGGGGTGCAGTGGGCCGTAAAGTTTAATGGATGCGGGCCAGGGGGGAGGGAATCCCTGGATGGGCCGGTGCGGGCGCAGGCCCATTGCTCGCGCATAATAGGGCGCTTGTGTCACCCAGGGATGCGTCCATGACCCTCCACAACAAGCGAGACCTCTTTGCCGGCCTGCTGTTCATTGCCTTTGGCCTGGTATTCCTGATCGTGGCCCAGGACTACAGCCTGGGCACGTCGCGGCGCATGGGCCCAGGCTACTTCCCCACCATTCTTGGCGCCATGCAACTGTTGCTGGGCATCGTGGTGCTGGTGGCGGCCTTTCTCCAGGTGAGTCGAGATGACGAGCCTATGACGAGCACCGACTGGCGAGGACTTGGCCTGATCATCGGCAGCGTGATGCTCTTTGCCCAGTTGCTGCCCGTGGCAGGGTTTGTGGTCGCAGCGCCGGTGTTGCTCATGGTGGCCTCGTTGGCGAGCCCCGAATCCAGCTGGCGTGAGCGTGTGGTGCTCACCCTGGTGCTCACCGTGGGCACCATTCTGGTGTTCCGGGTTGGTCTGGAGATGCGCTTTCCACTGCTGCCGCCGGCACTGACCTAACCGAGGACCCCTGCACATGGAACTCCTGAGCAACCTGGCCCTTGGCATCGAGACGGCCTTTACCCTCCAAAACCTGATGTGGTGTTTCCTGGGGGTGCTGCTGGGCACCCTCATTGGTGTGCTGCCGGGCATTGGCCCTCTGGCCACCATTGCCATTCTGCTGCCCATCACCTACAAGATGGCAGACCCGTCCACGGCCCTGATCATGCTGGCGGGCATTTATTACGGCTCTCAGTACGGCGGCTCCACCACGGCCATTTTGGTGAACCTACCCGGGGAGTCGGCCTCGGTGGTCACCACCCTGGATGGTTATCAGATGGCCCGTCGCGGCAAGGCTGGTCTGGCCCTGGCCACGGCGGCCTTGGGCTCGTTCTTTGCTGGCACCGTGGCCACCTTCCTCATCGCGGCCTTTGCGCCGCCGCTGGCCGAAATCGCCTTTAAGTTTGGGCCGGCCGAATACTTCTCGCTCATGGTCATGGGCCTCATTGCCGCCGTGGTGCTGGCCCATGGCTCCTTCATCAAGGCGCTGGCCATGGTGCTGCTGGGTCTGCTGCTCGGCCTCATTGGCACCGATGTGAACTCCGGTGCAGCCCGCTTCACCTTTGGTGTGCCGGAGCTCATCGATGGCATCGACTTCGCCGTCATTGCCATGGGCCTCTTTGGCTTTTCTGAAATCATTTACAACTTAAAGGCTCAGGAGGCGCGTGAACTCCTGAAAGAAAAGGTCACCGACCTGGTGCCCTCCAAGGCAGATGTGAAGCGGGCCGCGCCGGCTGTGTTGCGGGGAACGGCACTGGGTTCGCTCTTGGGCATTCTGCCGGGCGGCGGCGGCATTCTGTCGTCGTTTGCCTCCTATGCCATTGAGAAGAAGATCTCCAAGCACCCCGAGGAATTTGGCAAGGGGGCCATCGAGGGGGTGGCTGGCCCCGAGTCGGCGAACAATGCCGGCGCCCAGACCTCCTTCATTCCGATGCTCACGCTGGGCATCCCCACCACCCCTGTCATGGCACTGATGATCGCGGCCATGATGATTCACAACATCCAGCCCGGCCCACAGGTCATGACCTCCAACCCCAGCCTCTTCTGGGGGCTGATTGTCTCCATGTGGGTGGGCAACTTCTTTTTGGTGATCCTGAACCTGCCGCTCATCGGCATGTGGATCAAGCTGCTGCAGGTGCCCTACCGCCTGCTCTACCCAGCCATCCTTTTGTTCTGCTGCATTGGAGCCTACAGCCTGAACAACAATGTCTGGGATGTGATGATGATCATTCCATTCGCCATCCTCGGCTACTACTTCAAGAAGTGGAAGTGTGAGCCGGCCCCCTTGCTCTTGGGCTTCATTCTGGGCGAGATGATGGAGGAGTACCTGCGTCGGGCACTCACGCTTTCGAGGGGCGACTGGGGTGTGCTCTTTGATCGTCCGCTGTCGGCCACCCTGCTGGCGATTACGGCGCTGCTCATTCTGCTCATGCTGCTGCCCTCGATTCGCAAGACACGCGACAAGGCCTTTGAGGGCGAGCAAGACTGATCGTTTGACCCGCCGTTACACTCAGGCCCATGGCGGTTTTCACTTCGGTTGATGAGGCGGGCCTGCGGGCACTGCTCTCTGGCTACACGCTGGGGGAGTTGGTCTCCTTTGAGGGCATTTCGGCAGGCATCGAGAACACCAACTATTTCGTGGACACCACCCACGGCCAGTATGTGCTCACCCTGTTCGAGAAGCTGACCCCGACGGAGCTGCCGTATTACCTGGGCCTCATGCGTCACCTGGCCGACCACGGGGTGGCCTGCCCCGCGCCCATTCCAACAACCTCGGGCGCACTCTTCACCGAATGCGCGGGCAAGCCGGCCGCATTCGTGAGCCGACTGCGCGGGCGAGACACCGATGCACCCAGCTCCGCGGCCTGTCGTCTGGTGGGAGCGGCCTTGGCCAAGGCCCATCTGGCGGGGGCCAGCTTTGGCCTGGCACTGCCGAACCCGCGGGGCCTCGCCTGGTGGGAGCAGACAGCGCCCGCGGTGACCCCGTTTCTGGAGGCGCCTGCCCAGGCCTTGCTCTCTCAGGCCTTGTCGGATCAGCGGGCCTTCGCACAAGGCAAGGACTTCCAGGCTTGCCCAGTCGGCCCCATTCATGCAGACCTCTTTCGCGACAACGTGCTTTTTGACCAACTCGGTGAGGCCCCGTCCCTGGGCGGCTTCATTGATTTTTACTTCGCCGGGGACGGACCTTGGGCCTACGACCTGGCCATCACCGTCAATGACTGGTGCCTGCAGTTGGACGATGAGGCAAAGGCCTTCGACCGACCCCGACTCTTGGCCATGCTTGAGGGCTATGCGAGCGTTCGGCCTTGGACAGCTTCCGAGAGGGCCGCATGGCCCTTGTTCCTTCAGGCGGCTGCGCTTCGCTTCTGGCTCTCTCGACTCTATGATTGGCATTGCCCCCGCAGCGCAGCCCTTTTAAAGCCCAAGGACCCGACCCATTTCGAGGCCATGCTGCGGTCCCGATGCCAACCCCTTCCAGAATGGGCCCAGTTGCCATGAAGATGCAGGACCAGCCCCGCCAATTGCCCAGCCGAGCCGGCCAGACCTGGTTGATCGACGGCATTCGCATCTTTCATCGTCAGCCCTTGGTCTGGGTGCTCTCCCTCATGACCTACTGGGCGGGCTTGGTGATGGTGGGCATCCTGCCTGTGGTGGGCCTTTTCCTGCCTTTGCTCTTCACGCCTGGCCTGGGCTTTGGCTTCATTGTCCTGGCCGAGGCCGTGGAACGGCAGGATCCAGCCCAGCCGGCCACACCCACGCTGTTGCTGGCCGGCTTTCGCAATGGACACGCCCGCAGCATGCTGCAGCTGGGCCTGGCCTATCTGGCGGGCCTCACCATCGTGCTGGTGTTGGCCTGGCTCGTGGACGGAGACCAGATCGGCAGCATGATGCGCGGTGGCACGCCCAGCCAAGAAGAGGTGGAAGTCATGCGCAAGAGCCTGCCGATGGGCCTGTTGGTGGCCATGCTGGCTTATATCCCGCTCATGATGGCACTCTGGTTTGCGCCGCAGTTGGTGGTCTGGCGAGGCTTCACCGTGGGCAAGGCCTTGTTCTTCTCCTTCTTTGCGGTGTGGCGCAACAAGGCTGCCTTCCTGCGCTACAGCCTGGCCTGGCTGGTGCTCATCTTTCTGGTCAGTGGGCTCTCGTCGCTGATCATGGACCTCTTCAGCATCGGCGCCCAAAGCCTTCTGGTCACCCTGTTGCCCGTGAGCATGCTGCTCCTGGCCATCGCCCAGGCCTCCTTCTATGCAAGCACCCGCGATGTCTTTCGAGAGGACGAGCCGCTTGCAGCAACTGCACCACCGCCCGCCCCAGAGGGCTGATCAGGCGGGGAGCTGGTCTCGCTGCGCCGTCAGGCGGCTGAGCGTGGATTCAAAGTCGGTCAGGCGCGCACGCTCCTGGGCCACCACCGCCTCGGGCGCTCGCGCCACAAAGGATTCGTTGGAGAGCTTGGCCGTGGCCTTGTTCACCTCTGCGGTGATGCGATCGATTTCTTTGGTGAGCCGTGCCCGCTCGGCGGCCGGGTCCACCTTCACCTCGAGCATGAGCTTGAGGCTCCCTACAATCTGAACTGGGGCCTGTACGCCGGGGTTGGGCTGCTCCAAGGTCTTTGTGAATCGGACGCCGCTGGTCTTGCCCAGCATCTGCAAGGCGTCGGCCAGCAACTGCTGGTCTTCCGATGCAATGGTTCGTGTGGGTGCGTCCTCCAGGCAGACCTGCAAGGGCACGCGGTCTGCCGGTGAGAGGCCCATCTCGGCGCGCAGCGAACGAATGGCAGAGACCAGGGCCTGCAATTCGGCCATCTGGGCCTCGGCGTCGGGGTCGAGCTTCTTGAGGTCCGCCACGGGATAGGCCGCGGTCACGATGCTGTCGGCCTGGCCGTCGGCGAGCTTGGCCGATCGTCCAGCCAAGGGCGCCACCACCTGCCAGAGGGCTTCGGTGACGAACGGAATGATGGGATGGGCCAGCCGAAGGATGGCCTCGAGCACGCGCAACAGGGTGCGCCGTGCGGCCTTGGCCTGGTTCTCTTTCTCTCCCTGAAGCGCCCGCTTGGCCAATTCCACATACCAGTCGCAGAAGTCGTTCCAGACAAACTCGTAGATCTCTTTGGCGGCGAGGTCGAACCGGTAGGCCGTGAGGTGCTGGTGGACTTGGTCTTCGGCCCGTTGCAGCCGGGAGATGATCCAGCGGTCGACAAAGGTGAAGTGCAGAGGCCCATCGGGGCCACAGTCGCCGGCGCAGACCGACAGGCCACAGTCCTTGCCCTCGGTGTTCATGAGCACAAACCGTGTTGCATTCCAGAGCTTGTTGCAGAAGTTTCGGTAGCCCTCGCAGCGTGAGAGGTCGAAGTTGATGTTGCGCCCCGGCGTGGCCAGGCTGGCGAAGGTGAAACGCAGGGCATCGGTGCCATGGGCCGTGATGCCCTTGGGAAACTCAGCCCGCGTCTTTTTCTCGATCTGCGAGGCCTGCTTGGGGTTCATCAGGCCTGCGGTGCGCTTGGCCACCAGGGCATCGACCTCAATGCCGTCGATGAGGTCGATCGGATCCAGCGTGTTGCCCTTGCTCTTGCTCATCTTCTGGCCCTCGCCATCGCGAACCAGTGCATGCACATAAACATCGCGGAAGGGCACCTGGCCGGTGAAGTGGGTGGTCATCATGATCATGCGAGCCACCCAGAAGAAGATGATGTCAAAGCCCGTGACCAGCACGCTCGAGGGCAGGAACTGGGAGAGCCCAGGCTGGAGGTTGGGCCGGCCATCCTTCCATTCCTCGCCCGGTACCACCAGTGTGGAGAAGGGCACCAGGGCCGAGGAGAACCAGGTGTCGAGCACGTCGGGGTCTCGTATGAGGGCGCCCGACCAGCCTGCGGCCTTGGCCTTGGCCGTGGCGGCCTCCAGGGAGTCGGCCACAAAGACGCTGCCATCTTGAATGGGCTGGCCTTGGTCGTCGGCCTTGTAATAGGCCGGAATCTGATGGCCCCACCAGAGCTGGCGGGAGATACACCAGTCCTGAATGTTCTCGAGCCAGTGGCGATAGGTGGTCGTCCAGTTCTCTGGAAAGAATCGCACCTCGCCGGTGTCGACCACATCGAGCGCCCGTTGGGCAATGGAGCGGCCTGGCGTGAAACTGCCCTCGGGTGCAGGCTTGCTCATGGCCACGAACCATTGGTCGGTGAGCATGGGCTCGATCACCACACCGGTTCGGTCGCCACGCGGCACCATGAGGGTGTGGGGCTTGGTGGCCACCAGCAGGTCTTGTGCCGTGAGGTCTGCGAGGATGCGCTTGCGTGCTTCTTCACGGCTCAGGCCTCGATAGGCCGCCGGGGCCTCATCGTTGATGCGGGCATCCAGGGTGAAGACATTGAGCATGGGCAGGCCATGCCGCTGGCCCATGGCGTAGTCGTTGAAGTCGTGGGCTGGCGTGATCTTCACGCAGCCCGTGCCGAATGCCGGGTCGACATAGTCGTCCGCAATGATGGGAATCTCGCGGCCCACCAGGGGCAGGCGAATCATCTTGCCGATGAGAGCTTGGTAGCGGGGGTCTTCCGGGTGCACGGCCACGGCCTGATCGCCCAGCATGGTCTCTGGTCGTGTGGTGGCCACCACCAGGCTGCCGCTGCCATCGGCCAAGGGGTAGCGCAACTCCCAGAGGTGCCCTTGCTCCTCCTCACTCACCACCTCCAGATCGGAGACCGCGGTGAGCAGGGTCGGGTCCCAGTTCACCAGGCGTTTGCCGCGGTAGATGAGGCCCTGCTCATAGAGCTGGATGAAGACGGCCTGCACCACGGCCGAGCAGGTCGGGCTCATGGTGAAGTACTCCAGGGACCAGTCACAGCTCGCGGCGAGCCGGCGCATCTGCCCGGTGATGGTGGTGCCCGACTGCTCCTTCCAGTCCCAGACCTTTTTCAGAAAGCCCTCTCGGCCGAGGTCGTGGCGCGAGACGCCTTGGGCATCGAGCTGACGCTCCACGACGATCTGTGTGGCGATGCCGGCATGGTCGGTGCCCGGCAGCCACAGGGTGTTGTCGCCACGCATACGATGCCAGCGGGTGAGCGTGTCCATCAGCGTCTGGTTGAAGGCATGGCCCATGTGCAGGGTGCCGGTCACATTGGGCGGAGGCAGCTGGATGCAGAAGGCCTGGGCCTTGGGCTGCTGGCCGGCCGCATAGAGGCCACGACGCTCC
>JBEARM010000056.1:0-11072 GCA_041163175.1 Pseudomonadota bacterium
CTGGGCGCCGGCGGCCTGGACATCCCGCACCTGGGAATAATGGGTCAGGTAGACGGCGGGTGGCTTTGCGGCCATGACCCTCGAAATCGAGGCCTTCAGGGGCTCGGGCTCGAACTGGGTGGGCGGACAGGTCACAAAAATGAAGGAGCCCTTGGGTGTGTCGAGCTCGCGGTAGGAGATGCCGAAGGTGTCACCGGTGAAGATGCCGCCGGTTTGTGTGTCTCGAATGAAGACATGATGACGGGCGTGGCCGGGTGCGTCCCAGAACTCGAGGCTGCGACCTGCCAGTGAGATGCTGGCCCCCTCGGGTGTCACGATGATGCGGTCCTCGGCCACTGGCGAGAGGGGTCCGTACTCGCGCAAGGCCATCTCTTCCCCATAAACCGCACAGACGGCTGCCCAGAGCTGGCTGGGGTCGAGCATGTGCCGCAGGCCTCGAGGGTGCACGGTGAGTTTGGCCTGCGGGCAGGCCGCCATGAGGGCCCCTGCACCGCCCGCGTGATCGAGGTGCACATGGGTGAGCACGATGAAGTCCACACAGTCGGCTGACAGGCCCAGGGATTCCAGTGCGGCCAGGGTGCGGGGCACCGATCGCTCGGTGGACGTGTCGATGATGGCCACGCGACCTTTTTCGACCAGCAGGTGCACGGCATCGAGTTCGTCGCGCAGGTAGCCCGAGTCCACGGCATAGATGCCATGGCCAAAGTCCCGCAGGCCAGTGGCCCGCAGTGGGTAGTCGTCATGGTGATGAATGCGCATGTGAAAACGTCCTTTACGAATGAATGTCAGAGAGGATGGACTCGGCCGCGCGGGCGGCAATGAGCATGACCGGCGTGTTGGTGTTGCCCGATGTGATGAACGGCATGGCCGAGGCATCCACCACCCGAAGGCCTGCCACGCCGCGCAGGCGGCAGTCGGAGTCGAGCACGGTGTGCAGGTTGGAGGCCTGGCCCTGGGCATCCACACGGCCCATGGCACAGGTGCCCACTGGATGAAAGATGGTGGTGCCAAGTTCTCGAGCGGCCTGGGCGAGCTGCGCCTCGCTGGTCTGATGGGGGCCCGGCAGAAACTCCTCGGGTTCATGAGCAGCCATGGCCGGTGAGGCCATGATGGCGCGGGTCTGTTCGAGGCCCCGGATGCTGGCCTGCAGGTCCTCCTCGGTGGAGAGGTAGCGGCAGTCGATCTTAGGCGCAGCCAATGGGTCGGGCTGTGTGATGGCCACCACCCCTCGTGAGCTCGGCCGCAGGTAACAGACCGAGGGCGTGATGGCATCGAAGGGATGCAGGGGCTGGCCAAAGGCCGGCAGCGACAGCGGCTGCACATGCCACTCGAGGTCTGCACTCGTGGCCTGCGGGTGGCTCTTTCCAAAGGCTCCCAAGGTGGAAGGTGGCATGGTCATGGGCCCGCGTCTGAACAGCAGGTAGTCAAGGCCCATCTTGGCGCGGCCCCAGAGGCTGCGGTAGAGCCCGTTGACCGTCATGGCATGGCGAACCTTGTAGACGGTTCGAATCTGCAGATGATCCTGCAGATTCTCGCCCACCCCGGGGAGGTCGGCGACCACTGGAATCTGATGGGACTGCAGCAGGGCGGCCGGGCCAATGCCTGAGACCTGCAGCAACTGCGGAGAGCCGATGGCCCCAGCTGAGAGAATGACCTCCTTGCGTGCGGTCACCGAAACCTTGTCGCCGTTGCGCAGCACGGTGACCCCACAGGCACGTTGGCGCGCCCCGGTCCATGCGCCAGCCGATGTGGGTGCATGTTCGAGTGGGCTCAACTGCAGGCCCAGTGCCTGGGTATGTGTCCAGACGGTGAGATTGGGCCGATGGGCAATGGGATGCAGAAAGGCGTCGGCCATCGACCAACGCCGCCCGCGGCGCTGGGTCACGTGGAAATAGGCGCTGCCGAAGTTGTCGCCCCGGTTGAATTCAGCAATGGCGGGGATGCCCTGCTCCTGGGCTGCGCGCTGCCAGGCCTCCAGAATGGGCCAGCGCACCCGAGGCGACTCCACCCGCATCTCACCGCCTTGCCCGTGCCAGTCGTTGGCCCCCTCGAAGTAATCCTCGAGCGACATGAGCGTGGCCAGGGTCTGGCCCGAGGCTGCCGTGCCCCAGGCCCATCGGTCATCGCCCGTGGCGGCCTGCCAGCGGGCGTAGTCGCTGGCCTGGCCGCGCATGTAGATCATGGCGTTGATGGAGGAGCAGCCGCCAATGACACGGCCACGGGCGTAGTGAATGCTGCGGCCCGCCAGGCCAGGGTCTGGCTCGGTCTTGAAGCACCAGTCGGTTCGCGGGTTTGCAATGGTGAAGAGGTATCCCACCGGCACCTTGATCCAGAACCAGTCGTCTGGCCCACCCGCCTCCAGCAGCAGCACGCGGTGGGCGGGATTGGCCGAAAGCCGATTGGCCAGCAGGCAGCCTGCACTGCCCGCACCCACGATGATGTAATCGAAGCTCGCCTGATCTACCGGGCCAGTCATGCCGTGCCCCTCGTGGACGGCGCAAATCGAATGGCCTCGGGATAAGGAAAGACATCGTCGAGCAGGCCTTGTCGAATGCGACGCTGCTGCTCCGACCAGAACGCGGCCTGCAGCAGGTCTGCGTGATGCTTCATGAATGCCGCCCGAAGCTTGGGCAGCCCGAGCAGGAATCGTCCGAACTCTTCGGGGAAGACGTCATTGGGGCCCACCGTGTACCAGGGCTCACTGGCCATCTCGTCTTCCGGTGTTCGTGGCTCGGGAATGGTTCTGAAGTTGCACTCCGTGAGGTACTGGATCTCGTCGTAGTCGTAGAAGACCACACGCCCTTGGCGTGTGAGCCCAAAGTTCTTGTAGAGCATGTCGCCTGGAAAAATATTCGCGGCCACGAGCTGTCGAATGGCGTCTCCGTATTCCTGGATGGCATGGTCGATCTGCGCATCGGTGGCCTGCTCCAGGTGCAAGTTGAGCGGCACCATGCGCCGCTCGATGTAGACATGCTTGATGATCACGCGGTCATCCTGGAACTCGATCATGCTGGGCGCCTGCTCCAAGAGTTCATCGATCAAGGCCTGATCGAAGCGTGCGCGAGGGAAGTCCACATTGGAGTACTCCCAGGTGTCGGCCATGCGGCCCACCCGATCGTGAAGCTTCACGAGCTGGTACTTCGACATGATGTGCTCACGGCTGACATCCTTTAAGCGCTTGTCCTTGATGATCTTGAAGACATAGGGAAAGGACGGCAGGGTGAAGACCAGCATGACCAGGCCCTTGATGCCTTCGGCCAGTTGGAAGCGGTCGCTCGAATGCTTGAGGTGGTGCAGCAGGTCTCTGTAGAACAGGGTCTTGCCCTGCTTCTGAAGGCCCAGCATGGTGTAGAGCTCGCTCTTGGGCTTGTTGGGCATGATGCTGCCCAGAAACTGCACATAGGCCGAGGGCACCTCCATGTCCACCATGAAGTAGGCCCGCGAGAACGAAAAGAGCAAGGAGATCTGTTCGCGGTCGAGCAGGATGGTGTCGATGCGCAGCAGGCCTTGATCCGACCGCAGGATGGGCACCACGAAGCCGAAGGGTTCTCCATCGTTGATGACCCGGCCAATCAGGTAGGCGCCCTTGTTGCGAAAGAAGAGGCTGCGAAGCAGATGCACCTGTAGGTCTGAGGCAGCCTTAAACGGCCGGGGCATGTGCTGGCAGATGGCCGCAAGCACCAGGCGTAGGTCGCGGTCGATGTTCTCCCAGGGGCTCGCCATGCCGATGTCGACTGCCATGTCCATGAGGGTTCGGCGGATGCCGCGGGCCTTCGGGTAGTAGACCCGGTAAGACGGTGGGTCGGAATCGAGGTAGTCGGTGGCCACGGCCGGGCGAACGAAGAGGGTCTCGTTTCGGAAGTACTCGCGGTCGAGGAGTCGCGTGGTCACTGAATTAAAGAAGGTCTCGGCCAACTCGGGCTGCTTGTGGTTGGTCAGCAGCATGATGGTGGCTTTCTTTACTTCCGGCCAGATGCCCTTGGCCTGAAGCTCTTCCTCAAAGAGGGTCTCCAGGTGCTTGCAGGCCTCCTCGACCCGTTGGTCGTAGAAGGCAATGCGCTCACGGGCCAGCCGACGAATGGCCTGGTAGCTGCCCGACTCAAAGCAGGTCTTGGCCTGCTGGGCGTTGTAACGAAACAGACCGTAGTGCCGATCAAAGCCCTCCAACAAGACACGGGCGATGGCCAGGGCAGACATCGTTAGCCGTGCAGGGTGAAGCCCTGGGTCACCCGAGAGCGGTCACGGGCCACGCTAAAGAGCAGGCCCATGCCAACCCCCAGGGTGACCATGGCGGTGCCACCGTAGGACAAGAAGGGCAAGGGCACGCCCACCACCGGCAGAATGCCGGTGACCATGCCTAGGTTCACAAAGGCATAGGTGAAGATGATGAGCGAGATGCTTGCCGCGAGCAGTCGCCCAAAGAGCGTGGGTGCGCCAAGCGAGATCCAGAGGCCTCGAAGCACCACACCGAGGTAGAGCGCCAGCAACAGGGCGGCGCCCAGAAAGCCAAATTCCTCGGCAAAGCCCGAGAAGACAAAGTCGGTGGCCCGCTCAGGGATGAACTCCAACTGGGTCTGGGTGCCCTGCATCCAGCCCTTGCCGAAGATGCCGCCGGAGCCCACGGCAATCACCGACTGAATGATGTGAAAGCCTTTGCCCAGCGGGTCTCGCATGGGGTCGAGCAGGGTACAGACGCGCTGGCGCTGGTACTCACGCAGGCCTGGCCAGTCCACCCCGGGGCCACAGGCAGTGTCGCCAAAGGCCACCAGCAGAATGATTCCGCCCACCACCACCACGGCCGCCACCAGCAGGAGTCGCCAGGCAATGCCACTCAGGTAGAGGACGAAGAAGCCCGAGGCGCCCACCAGAATGGCAGTGCCCAGGTCTGGCTGTTTGAGAATGAGGGCCACTGGAATGACCAGCAGCAGCACGGGCAAGACCCAGTCGCGCCAGCCCTTGAGGCCCTCGCGTTGGTGCACCAGGGAGGCGAGCATGAGCGGCATGGCGATCTTCATGAGCTCGGAGGGCTGGATTCGGGTGACGCCAATGTTGAGCCAACGGGTGGCGCCCTTGCTCGTCTCGCCGACGAACTCCACGGCCAGCAGCAGCACCACCCCCAGCACATAGAGGGGGACGGCCGCCTTCTGAAACTGCATGGCCGGCACCTGGGCGAGCACCACCATGAGCGACATGGACAACAACAGATTTCGAACATGGCCCATGAACCGCTCGGGGTCGTCATGGCTGGCGCTGTAGACCGCAAAAAGGCTCACCACAAAAATGCCGACCATGGTCCAGAAGAGGGGCTGATCGAGTCGATCGAATCGCTGCTTGAGCCAGAAGGTGACGGCCCGCCAGCCGGTCTGGGCCTTGCGACGCTCGACGCTGTTCATGGCTGGGCCAGGCCAGGGTTGAGCGCCATGGCGGACGGCCCATTGGCCTGCGTGCCCACAAGCGGCTTGATGGGGGTGGGTGTTGTGGGCGTGGGTGCGATGGGTGAGGGAGCAGGTGCCGCTGCGGGTGTCGTCGCTGGCGCTGCTGGTGAGGGCTGCGAGCGGGTGACGAGCAAGAAGTCGAGCACTTTTCGTGCAATCGGTGCGGCTGCGGCCGCACCAAATCCACCGTTTTCAACCACCACCGCCAAGGCCACCCTCGGGGCCTCGGCAGGCGCGAAGGCCACATAGAGGGAGTGATCCCGCAGCCGCTCCGCCACACGGTTCTCGATGTATTTTTCGTCCTGTTTCACGCTGAAGACCTGCGAGGTGCCTGTCTTGCCGGCCACCTGGTAGGGCGTGCCGGCCATCACTCGGGCCGAGGTGCCAGAAGCATTTACCTCGACCATGGCATCGGTCACAAATTGAATCCATTCCGGATCCAGCGCGAGGGTGGCGTCGACCACCGGGGTCATGGGCGTGTAGGAGCCGTCGTCGGCCTCGATCGCGCGCACCAGACGTGGCTGCATGAGCTTGCCGCCATTGGCAATGGCGGCGGTGGCGCGGGCCAATTGCAGCATGGTGAAGGCGTTGTAACCCTGGCCGATCCCAATGGAGGGTGTCTCACCCGTGAGCCAGGCCACGCCGAAACGCTTCATCTTCCACTCGCTTGAGGGCAGGATGCCGGCCACCTCGCCCTCCATGTCGATGCCCGTTCGTTGGCCAAACCCAAAGGGTGCGATGTATTTGTAAATGCCATCCACCCCCATGTCCATGGCGAGCTTGTAGTAGTAGGTGTCGCTCGAGACCACGATCGATTTCTTAAGGTCGACCCGGCCATGCCCCTCGGGCCGGGAGTCGCGAAACTTGTGGCTGCCGAGCATGAAGTAGCCCGGGTCTTGGATGGTGTCGGTGGGCTTGCGCTCTCCTGAGGCCAATGCCGCCAGGGCCATGAAGGGCTTGTAGGTAGAGCCGGGCGGGTAAATGCCGCGAAGGGCCCGATTCAGCATGGGCTTGTCGAGCGAGGCATTGAGGCTTTCCCAGAGCTCAGGGTCGACGCCATCGACGAAGGCGTTGGGGTCGAAGTTGGGCTTGGAGACAAAGGCGAGGATCTCTCCCGTGTTGGGCTCCATGGCCACCAGCGCACCCCGGCGATTGCCAAAGGCGGCCTCTACGAGCTGCTGCAGGCCGAAGTCCACGGCCAGCTGAATGTTGCGGCCGGGCAGGGGAGGCTTGACACCAAGCTCTCGGATGATGCGGCCACTGGAGGCGATCTCGATCTGCAGAAAGCCGATGTCGCCCTTGAGAATTTTCTCGTAGCTCTTCTCGATGCCGAGCTTGCCAATGTGCGAGACGCCCGCGTACATGGCTGCCTCCTGCTCCCGTTCAAGGCGGTCTTGATCAAAGCGAGAGACCCGGCCGATATGGCCCAGCAGATGAGACGATGACTCGCCATAGGGGTAGCCGCGAATGGGACGCCGTTCGATGCGAACGCCGGGAAGCTCCTCGATGCGAACGGCCACGCGAGCCACCTGCTCATCGGTGAGCTTGGTCTTAAAGGCGATGGGGTCGAACTTGCGGGCGTTGGCCAGGTCGCGCTTGAAGCGACGAATGTCTGCGGGCGTGAGGTTGAGCAGCGGGGTGAGCTTTTCAATGAGTGGGTCGACATCGCCCTTGATGCCCGGCTCCAACTCCACCGAGAAGCCCGCATCGTTGCGCGCCAGCACCTCGCCGTAGCGGTCGAGGATGAGACCCCGGGGCGCCTGCATGGGCAGCAGGGCAATGCGATTGTTCTCGGCCTTGATGGCGTAGTCCTGATGCTGCCAGACCTGCAGGGTGGCGAATCGTATGCCCAGCAGGCCAATGCAGATGGCCACCACAATGGCCGCAACGGTCACCCGTTTTCGAAAGTCAGAGGTGGACCGTGTTTCAGTGACCATGTCAGAACGAGGTCTTTGGTGCCTTCACAGGCCGACGGCCCGGCCTGCGCTTGAGAATGTTGAGCAGAATGCGGTGGGCGACGAGCCAGCCCAGGGTATTGGCAATCGACTGCACAATGAGCCAGCCTGACAGCGGGGTGCCCTCGGCAAGCCATCGAATGAGTGCGCCGGCCAGCAGGCAGAGCATGAAAAGCCCGATGATGTGCATGGACTGCCCTGCCACTCCAAAGCCCATGAGCCGTCGGTGCAGCGATACGGCCCCGTAGGTGAGCAGCGAGTAAATCAGGGCATGTTCCCCAAGGAGCACACCGCTGTGGGCATCCATGACGAGGCCGAGCACCCAGGCCAGGCCTAGGCCCATCTTGCGCGGTGCTTGGGCCGCCCAGAAGACCAGCAAGGCGGCCACGGCGTCTGGCAAGGGCAGGTGTGGCGGCCAGGGCAAGAGGTTGAAGGCCACCGCCACCAGAAAGCTGTAGACGATGAGTTGGAGTGATGGCTCCCGGGCCAGGGTCTCGCCGCGGTTCATGGCGTGTTGGCCTTGGGAGCGGCGGCGGCCGCAGGCTTGGCCGGTGGGTTCGGGATCGGTGCGGCGGCCACAGCGGGGCTGTCTTGCAGCACCAGCACTTGCTGCTGCAGGGCGGCCGATGCAATGGGCTTGGCCAGAATGAGTGGGAAGGCCGAGGCCTCACGCTCCATCACGGAGATGATCACGCCCACGGGCAGGCCCGGTGGATACACGCCGTCTAGGCCAGAGGTCTGCACGGTGTCGCCCACGGAGATGTCCGCAGCCAGGTTCACATGGCGCAGCTCGAAGGAGTCCTCCCCAGGAACGCCCTGGGTCAAAGCGCGCACGCCCACCCGAGGCAGATAGACGGGGACTTGCAGCTGCTTGTCAGAGAGAAGGCGAACCTCGGCACTCATGGGAAAGACGCGGCTCACTTGGCCAATGACGCCCTGGCTGCTCAGCACGGGCGAGCCCTTCGTGATGCCGTGCTCGAGTCCACGATTGATGACCACCAGGTCGTGCAGTGGGGAGGGCCGGGCAGATCGAATCTCGGCCACGATGCTTGGCCGGTCCAGAGGCTTTGCAAGGCCCATGAGGGTTCGCAGGTTGTCGTTTTCTGCCCGCAATTGCTCCATGGCCAGCAGGGTCTGTGCCTGCTCGATTTCCTTCTGTTCCATCTGGCCCATGCGCTCGCGCAGGCTGCGGATACTGGTCATGTGCTCGACCGATGAGATGGCCGCATCTCGGGGGAGCATCAGGAGTTCGCTGATGGGATACAACACCGCATTGATACCCTGGCGAAGTGGCTGGGCAAAGCCCAACTGGAAGTCGAGCTGCATGAGTGCAGCGGCGGCCGCCACAGCGACGATGAGTCGGATGCGGGCCGACAGGAGTGGCGGCGGTGTCTGAGAGAGGGCCAAGATCCGGTCGTGGCGGGGTCTACTCGGTGGAAAGAACAGCACTCAGTTCATCGATTCGCTCGATGGCTTCGCCACAGCCACGCACCACGCAGGCCAGCGGATCTTCGGCCACATAGACCGGCAGCCCGGTCTCTTCGGCAAAGAGTCGATCAAGGTCGTGGAGCAAGGCGCCACCGCCGGTGATGACGATGCCGCGCTCGGCGATGTCGGCCGCCAATTCAGGCGGCGTGTTCTCGAGGGCATTCTTGATGGCCACCACGATCTGGCTGATGGGGTCCGTCAGGGCTTCGAGGATCTCATTGCTCGAGACCATGAAGCTTCGGGGAATGCCCTCGCTCAGGTTGCGGCCACGCACTTCCATTTCACTGGCGCTGCTGCCCGGGAAGGCCGAGCCAATTTCTTTTTTGATGGCCTCGGCGGTCTGATCGCCGATCAGCATGCCGTAGTTGCGGCGGATGTAATTGACGATGGCCTCATCGAACTTGTCGCCACCCACACGGATGGAACTGGAGTAGACCAGGCCACCCAAGGAGACCACGCCGATCTCACTGGTGCCGCCGCCGATGTCAACCACCATGGACCCGCGGGGTTCGGAAATGGGCAGGCCCGCACCGATGGCCGCTGCCATGGGCTCTTCAATGAGATAGACCTGGCTGGCTCCGGCGGAGAGGCCGGACTCGCGAATGGCCCGGCGCTCCACCTGTGTGGAGCCACAGGGCACGCAGATGATGACCCGTGGGCTCGGTGAAAAGAGCTTCTTGGGATGCACCATCTTGATGAACATCTTGAGCATCTGCTCGGTGACGGTGAAGTCGGCAATCACGCCGTCCTTCATGGGCCGCACGGCCTCGATGCTGCCGGGCACCTTGCCCAGCATTTGTTTGGCCTTGGTGCCAACAGCCTCGATGGTCTTCTTGCCACCCGGCCCGCCCTCGTATCGGATGGCCACCACCGAGGGTTCATTGAGGACAATGCCTTTGCCGCGCGCGTAGATCAGGGTGTTGGCAGTGCCGAGGTCGATGGCCAAATCTTGGGAGAAAAAACCGCGTAGCGAACCGAGCATGTAGGGATCCGGGTGAGTCAGTCAGAGAATGAGGATAATCAAAGGTTTAATTATCCACATTTCTACCGTGACCCTCACGCCAGACGCACTCGACAAACTCGCCAGGCTCTCCAAATTGGCCCTGGATCCAGACAAGGCCGAGCCCCTTCGAGCCTCTTTGTCCGACATTGTCGGCTGGGTCGGTCAGTTGCAGTCGGCGCCGGTGGGCGATCTGGCGCCCATGGCCCATCCGCACGACCTGCCCCTGCGCCTGCGCGACGACCAGGCGGCGGGTCTGCCAGAACGTGATCGGCTGCTGGCCAATGCGCCGCAGTCTGCAGAGGGCCTTTTTCTGGTGCCTCGGGTGGTGGAGTGACCATGGACCTTCTCCATGCCGACCTCGCCAGCCTTCGCAGGGCCCTGGACTCGGGCATGGTCAGTGCCGTGGAACTCGCCCAGGACCACCTTGATGCCATCGCAGCCGACGCCAAGGCGAGCCCGAGCCTCGGCGCGGTCCTGGCCACAGACCCGGAGGTCACCAAGGCCCAGGCCATGGCGGCCCAGGCGCGGATCGACCAAGGCGAGCGCAGCCCCCTGCTGGGCATTCCTGTTCTGCACAAGGATGTCTTTGTCACCACCGACTGGCCCACCACGGCAGCCTCCAAGATGCTCGAGGGCTATCGCAGCCCATTTGATGCAGAGGTGGTCACACGCCTGGCCAAGGCGGGCATGGTCGGCCTGGGCAAGGCCAATTGCGATGAGTTCGCCATGGGCTCGGCCACCCAACACAGCGCCTATGGGCCCTGCAGAAATCCGTGGGATCGTGCCCGCATTCCAGGTGGCTCCTCGGGGGGCTCTGCGGCCGCAGTGGCTGCTGGCCTGGCTCCGGCCGCCACGGGCACCGACACGGGCGGCTCGGTGCGTCAGCCGGCGGCCATGTGTGGCATCACCGGCTTGAAGCCCACCTATGGTCGCGTCTCACGCTGGGGCATGATCGCCTACGCTTCGAGCTTGGATCAGGCGGGCCCGATGGCGCACACGGCCCTGGACTGCGGCTGGATGCTCAACGCCATGGCGGGCTTCGATTCTAAGGACGCGACCAGCCTCGAGCGTCCTGCAGAAGACTTCACCCGGCTGGTGGGTGCCCTGGTGACCGATGCACCCGCGGCCCAGCCCCTTCAAGGCATACGCATCGGCCTGCCCACAGAATTTTTTGGAGCAGGCCTTCAGCCT
>JBEARM010000057.1:0-8480 GCA_041163175.1 Pseudomonadota bacterium
AAAAGGGCGTGATGTTGTCGCCGATGTTGGCGTTCTTGGTGAGCACCACGCCATCGAAGGGCGCGCGAATCTCAGCCTGCGAGAGGGCCGCACGGGCCACCTTTGCAGCCGCCTGGGTCGAGCGCAGCTGGGCCGCAGCCTTCTCGAAGCGGGCTCGAGAGGCATCGAATGCCGCCTGTGAAATGTAGTTGCGCGCAAGCAGGCTCTGGGCACGCTCGTACTCACGGCGAGCGTCGTCTCGCTCGGCCGTGGAGAGGCCCACCTGGGCCTCGGCCTGTAGGAGCTGGGCCGCCAGTTCATCACTCTCGATGCGGGCGAGCAGCTGGCCCTTCTTCACGCGAGAACCCTCGGTGACCTCGAGCATCTCGAGGCGGCCGCTGGCCTTGGTGGAGATGGCCGCCTTGCGCTGGGCCACCACATAACCACTGGCGTTGAGCAGCGAGAGTGTCTGCGATGGGAAGACCGAGACCACAGGAGTGGCCTGCACCTCCGTGGGCGATGAGGCACGCACGATCAGCCAGATGACCAGCAAGGGAACGAGGACCAGCGAAACCCGGGCCCAACGCGAGGTGGGAAGGCGAAAGTTCATCAGAGGGATTTAGCGCTTGAGGGCGACGGCATCACGAACACAACGAAATCCAATATACGCCACCCGTGTGTCTTTTGGCTTGGTGGCCACGTCAGACTCCACCTGCCGCTCAGGGCCATACCACCAGGAGGCGCCGCGGGTAATCCGCTCTCGGCCAGAGCCGGTATCAACCCACTCCCAGACATTGCCCCCCATGTCGAAGAGGCCATTCACACCGGGCACGGTGGTGCCCACTGCGACATGGCCCAGGCCGCGGGTGAGACGACCTGCGGGGGCCAGGCCGGCATGGTTCGCGCAGCCCTCCAGGCAATGACTGCCCTGGGCCGAGGCGCCATTCGGATACTTGTAGCGGGTGCCCCGGGCAAAGCCAGGGGCTGGGCTGCTGCGCTGCTCCAGGTAGGCGGCATCGCGCCATTCCGCATCCGTGGGCAGTCGGCCCCCGGACCATCGGCAGATCTGTGCGGCCTCATCGAAGGTGATGTGCACGGCCGGCTCGGTGTCCTTGGCTGGTGAACCAAATGGCGCCTGCCAGGTCCATCCAGGCTTGTGGGTCCAGCCCATTTCATAAATGGTGCCGCCCCCGTCGCGCTCGGCTTGGCTCACAAAGCCATGCTGCTTGGCCAGTGGCCGCAACTGCCCTACGGTGAACTCATGACGATCCCATTCCAGAGACCCAATCCGAACCCGCTCCCCGAGCGTGATGGCCTGCGCCGACGAGAGGCCCGCCACGGCCAGCAGCACCAAAAGAGCAGCATCTAGAAGTGAAACGCGTTGCATGACAGAATTCCTGTGAAAGGGAGGTCAGACACCATGGACAGTGAGTGGATCCTTGTGACCAGTGCCGACGGGCAGCAGTTCGATGCCTATGTGAGTCATCCCCCTGCGGGTCGCGGCCCTGGGCTTTTGATTATCCAAGAGATTTTTGGCGTCAATGAGCACATTCGGGCTGTGGCCGACCAGTATGCCGCCGACGGCTTCGTGGTCATTGCACCCGACATCTTCTGGCGCGAGGGCCGCCGAATCGACCTGGCCTACGACAGCGAAGGCTTTGAACGTGGCCTGGGCCTGATGGGCCGCATCAACCTGCCACTCACCGCCAGCGACCTTCAACGCACGGTCGAGGCGGTTAAGCACCTGGACAACTGCACCGGCCTGGTGGGCTCGGTGGGCTTTTGCATGGGGGGCATGCTCTCGTATGTGGCGGCCGCCCGCGCGGGCGTGGACACCGCCGTTTGCTATTACGGCGGCGGCATCGACCAGCACCTGGACCTGGCCGAAGACATTACATGTCCTATCTTGTTCCATTTTGCAGAAAAAGACTCTTATATTCCGTCAAAATCGGTTAACAAGATTCAAGAGGCGATGGCTGGCCATGCGGCCACGCGGATCATCACCCACCCCCAGGTCGACCACGGGTTCAACTGCTGGCGCCGGCCCGCCTGGCACCAGCAAACCGCTGCCCGGGCCCGCGGACAGACCCTGGTGCACCTGTCTGAAAGCCTGAGTTGACGGCACTCCCGGCCATGTAAATTGAAGTTGTCAACCCTTACTGTATAGGACACAATACACCTCACGGTCATCAGGATTTAGGCCGTGTTACGTAACCAGTCCTAAAACAGAAGGAGTACAAGAATGGCTGACAACCAGAAGGTCTGGCCCACGGGCCTCACGGAAGCCGAGTCGGAGGAGATCCATCGCAACCTCATCCAGGGAACACAGTTCTTTGGCATGATCGCGGCGTTCGCCCACCTCTTGGCCTACATCTACTCACCCTGGCTGGGTTAAGGAAAGGAGCGACATCATGATCTACGGAAAACTGTGGTGCGTGGTCAAGCCCTCCGTTGGCATCCCCCTCATGCTTGGAGCCGTTGCAGTCGGCTCCTTCGCCGTGCACGTGGCCCTGCTCACGAACACGGACTGGGTGCCTAAATTCCTCAACGGTGGCCCGCCGGCAAAGGTCGCAGTCGCGCCCGATGCCCAGTCACCCGCGGTGGCCAAGCCCGCCGTGTTCAAGCAGATGTAAATCGCATCACCTCGGGAGTGGGCTCACCCGCTCCCGAGGCCACTGCCGCGACCGATGGCCAAGCCCCGTTTTCGACTGGCGTCCGCGTGGGCCTCCCTTGGGCCACGTTTCCTGCCTTTCGCAGACGTTGCCACGCCAGACCTCCCCCTCTCCCGACTGCTCCGGCTGTCGCTCTTTCAAGTCTCTGTGGGCATGGCATTGGTGCTCCTGGTGGGCACCCTCAATCGGGTCATGATTGTTGAACTGGGCGTGCCGGCCTCTCTGGTAGCCGTGATGGTCGCCCTGCCCGTCGTCTTTGCCCCCATGCGAGCCCTAATCGGATTTCGGTCCGATCGCTTTCAATCCGAACTCGGCTGGCGCCGAGTGCCATTCATTTGGCGTGGAAGCCTTCTTCAATTTGGTGGCTTTGCCATCATGCCGTTCGCCCTGCTCGTCCTCGCGGGTGCGGGCCAGTCCGCCTCGGCCCCCTTGTGGGTGGGCCACCTGGCGGCCGCCATTGCATTCTTGCTTGTGGGCGCTGGTCTGCACACCGTTCAGACGGTTGGACTCTCCCTGGCCACCGATCTCGTGTCGGATGAGAGCAAGCCCAAGATGGTCGGACTGATGTACGTCTCACTGCTGCTGGGCATGCTGGTGAGTGCCACCGCCTTTGGCTACGCCCTTGAGGATTACAGCCACGGAAGGCTCATTCAAACCATTCAGGCCGCAGCCGTCATCACACTCATTCTCAATGCGGTGGCCATCTGGAAGCAGGAGCCTCGTGCGCGCGGCGTCGCTGCAGCGCGCTCGGCGCAGGAGACTCCCTTTTCCAGGGCCCTCGCCCAACTGGTGTGCAACACCTTCGGCATTCGCTGGCTCATGGTCATTGGCCTGGGCACGCTGGCACTCACCATGCAAGACGTCTTGCTTGAACCCTATGGTGGAGAGGTGCTCGGTCTGGCGGTCGCCCAGACCACCCGGCTCACGGGCCTGCTGGCCCTGGGCGGTGTGGTGGGCTTCTGGTTCGCATCGGTGACGCTGTCTCGGGGCACCGATGCCCTGCAGATGTCGGCCTGGGGCCTGGCGCTCGGGGTTCCAAGCCTGGCTGCAATCCTCATGGCCGCATCCACGGGCGAAGTCATGCTGTTCCTGGTCGGTGTCGCCCTGCTCGGTGTGAGCGTGGGCCTCTTTGGGCACGGCAGCCTCACCACCTGCCTCCGAATGGCACCCCCAGCATCCTCCGGCCTTGCACTCGGTGTCTGGGGTGCGGTTCAGGCCACGGCCGCCGGCCTCGGCATGGCCTGTGGTGCCCTCCTCCGAGACCTCGCATCGCTCTATCTCGAGCCCGCGCAGTCTTATGCCATCGTCTACGCGACAGAGATGGCGCTGCTGGCGGCCTCGGTCATTCTGCTGTTCCCTCTGCTAAGATCTTTTGAACGACTCAGGAAGGTGGTGCCGTGATGGAAATGAAACACATTCTGCTAACCCTGCTCATCGTGGTGGGCGCCTTCATGCTCGCCAACTGGTACAACCGTCCAAAAAGGTAATCGCCATGGTGACTTTTCTATTTGTCATGGCCATCCTCGGCATGATGGCCCTTCCCTTCGTACACGTGCGTTATCTAGAGTCTGCGAAGAAGGTTCCGGTCCGTCAGGCCCGGCAGCATTCAGAGCTCTTTGGCTTCGTGTATGCCCTGCTCATTGGCGTCTCGCTGCAGGCGATGCTGTTCAATTAATAGCCCACGCCTGGCCAGCCTGGCGAGAAAGAGCCGCCAGGCCACAAAGGGCAGCAGCAGGATCAGCCCGAAGTAAACAAAGACGTCGACCCACATGGTGGAGGGGACCTACTGCCCCGGCTCTGAGGAGAGCGCTGGTCGTGCCCAGCGCCACAGACCGGACGGGTCTCCCGGCGCCATCAACAGGCCATGCTCAAGAATGGCCAGCACCAGCATGCTCCCCACCAGGCTTGCGCCTGCGGCCAGATGCAGGGGTGTTGTCTGGTCGAAGGCGGGCATCCAGATCCAGGCTGCCGTCAGAGACGACACCAGAATGCTGAGCGGAAACAGGGGATTGAAACGACGACGCTTGAAGTAGGTGAGCAGATAGTGCAGGCGGCTCGGCAAGAAGGATTCATAGAAGTTTTTCACACCGAGGTAGATGTTGAGCTTGGCGCTCAGGCGCATGAGCCAGAGCACCAGGTAAGTGCCGGCGGCCGTTTGGTTTGGCGCATCCCATGCGGGCAGCACCACGGCCACAGCCAAGGCCAGCAGCGCCAGCTCTTGGTAGGCCACCGTCTGGAAGGCCAGCCAAAACCGCGGCCAACCCCTCACACTTGGGCAGGGCTGCCGATTGGGACCAGTCACCACGCCCAATAGAAAGGCCACCTCCTGCCAGGCCCAGATGAGCAGCGCCGACCCAAACCCGAGATAGGCGCCCACCACACTCGACATCTGCGTAGTGACGGTGGCGCCGTAGAGGCCCAGGAACAGACCCACAGTGGCTCCCAGGAAGACCCAGCGCTCGCCCGCCCGGGAGGTTGCCACCGCACGCAGGATCAGGCCGGTGGACACCCACCAGACCAGCAGACAGACGACGATGGCAAGGGCCACATGCATTACCAGGTCGGAGCCATGCGAATTTGTGGCGGCAATTCCTCACGATGAACAGGTAGGAAGAAGAGCCTGGCAAAGACCAGGGCGGACTGGGCGCTGCACCAGCCCTTGGTCAGCAGGTAGGTCAGGCCGCCGCGGGCCTTGGCTGCCTCGACCCGCTCCTGCAGCAGACAGAGCCGATCGAGGCCTGCACGAAACTCGGGCAGGTCCCAACGGAGGGTCACGGGGAAGACCTGCTTGGAAATCTCGGTGGTGATCTCAAAGACGCGAAGACCATAGGCCGACGGGTCGAGCCCGAGGGCCTTGTGCATCTCTGGGCGGGTGTGGTCGCGCACGTACATGGTGGCAAAAACCGCGAGCTGAAAAAATCGCATCCAGTAGACGTTGCGGCCTTTCAGCAGTGCGGGATTCGCACGCATCATGAGGGCAAACGCTTCGCCATGACGGAATTCATCATTGCACCACTTCTCGAACCAGAGAAAAATCGGGTGGAAGCGAAGCTCGGGGTGTTTTTCAATCTGACGATAGATCGCGATGTATCGGGCATACCCAATCTTCTCGGAGAGATAGGTGGCATAGAAGATGAACTTAGGCTTGAAGTAGGTGTACTTCTTGGCCTTGGTGAGGAAGCCAAGGTCCACACCGATGCCGAAATCTTTGAGCCACTGATTGATAAAGCCCGCATGCCGGGACTCATCGCGGGCCATGTATCCAAAGACATCCTTCATGTCTTGGTTCTGCACCTTCTTCTTGAGCTCAGCATAGAGCACGCAGCCCGAAAACTCAGAGGTGACGGAACTGATGAGGAAGTCACTAAACTCCTTGTAGAGTGCGGGCGGCAGATCTTCGATCTTGCTGGCCATGTCGGGCGGGCGAGTGAAATGCTCATCGTTGTTGTCCGCAGCAAACTCGGCCATAAGGGCATCCCATTCCTCGCGAACAGAGTCGACCGAGATGGCATTGATGGCTGCATGGTCGGTGGTGTAGAAGCGCGGCGTGAGCATGGTGTCCTGCTGCGCCTGCTGAGTGGCCCCATTGGGACTGCGATCGCGCACAGGCTGCACGCGGTCTACTGTGGCAGCAGCCTCTGCAGCCGCGAATGTCTCTTGAAACTCTCTCATGGGGTGCTCCTCTCTACAGTTGCTTTCAATAGGTATGGCAGAAAAACCTTTGCAGGATCGGGCCCAAATGCTCCGAGGTCTAGGCGCATGCCTGTGATCGGGTCGAGTAACTCCAGGGCATTGCCCGGCGTGCGCGAGAGCTGAAACGGGTCTGACGGCGAACCCCCTTGACGTATGCGCGCATGGGCCAGTGTTCGCAGCACACTGCGCGCGAAGCCGGCCTCCCCAGAGATGGGTCGCAGACGCTCGCCCGTGGTGGCATCGAAGACATCCACATCGCCCGCCTCACCATCCTTAAAAATGAGAAGTCGTGCGGCAAGTGGCTTGGCCTCTTGCATCTGAGCCTGCTCCTGCTGGGCAGCTTCACGCTTCTGGTGCGCGGTGATGCCGGCCAGCACCAGTGTGGCGACCATGAGCAGTCCAATCCCAATGAGTGGAAAGCCTTCCACCTTGGGCTGGGAGACAAGGCGATCGCTCATGAGGCCAGCTCAGTCTGAAGGGCTGGGCTGCTCACCGAGCCGGACTGAGGAGCGTGGGCTGCGCCGTCTGAAGAGGCATGGCCCTGGACTTGCGACACCTGTGCCGATGGCGACTGCTGGGCCCGCCAGGCAGCCTCAAACAGGCTGGCGACCGGCCCCACTTTGGGCAGGCCGCGCAGCATGGGCTGCGGGTTGGCCAAATGCCAGGGGCGCGCATGCGGCCACAGGTGCGGGTAGGCGATTTTGTCGTCGGGATGCAGCGAGATGGCGATCTCACCTGTGCCATTGGCCAGACGACGAACATCGGCCGCCTGAATCCGGCGCAGGGGAATGTTAAAGCTCAGGTTGAGCACGATGCCGATGCGCATCACCAGCCGCTTGTCGGTGATCGTGTAGACCGTGGTCTTGGCAATGAGCAGCGACAGCCAGGCAAAGAGCCCCAAGGCCACCAGGAAGAGCAGGCCGAGCCAACTCACGGCGGCAGCCGTCTGGGCCACCGAGCCCGTGTCGGTGTACATGAAGCTGCCTCGCAGCAGCAGCATCAAAACAAAGTAGGCCAGCAGCAGACGGCCTCGAAAGACCGACCAGAAGATCAGTCGTGCCGACGGACCCGCCTGCCAAAGAATGCGCTCGCCCGAGGGGAGCTGCTCGGGCAGCCCATACTCGGGCTCGAACTCATGCTCGTGGCCGTGATGATGAACGCTGCTCATGGGGAATCCTTAGGCCAAGGGTTCACGACGATCGGGCGTGGCAAACAAGGTGCCCGCACCGTAATAGGCCATGACCTTCTCCTCCTCGAAGAGGGTGATCTGGTCCGCCGACTTGATGGCGGGCACGCCCTCGAACTGGCCGCCGAGAATGGACTCGACCGTGACGCGGTTGCCACGAATACGGTCTCTGCGCACCCGGCAGAAGTTCATGGGCAGCAGCACCTGACGGCCACCGTTGGTGGTGATCTCGAGGTAGCGAATGAGGTGCTCAGAGCGATCCACCCAGACCTCGGAGACTTTGCCACCCACTTGCCCATCCGCGCCAATGACCGACAGACCGCGTGGGTCGAGGTCTTGGTGTGCGAGGCCGAACCCTTCACCGGCGGCAATGCGCAGCGGCACAATGCGTGTCGCACCCTCCACCGTGCGGTCGGGGGTGTCGGAGCGACGTGTGAACGCGCCCGGCCCGATGCCATCGATCATGGGATTTCCCGTGGGCTCCAGGGGCAACCCTGGGAGATTGACCAATGGCTTCCCGGCCACCGCGAGGTCGTCGAGGTCGCGGCTGTGAGGCGCAACGAATTCCCCATGAAAGGCCGTCTTGTAGACCTTCGGCTTTGGCATTTCCGCCACGCCATTGTCGAAACGAAGGCTACCGTCTCGGCCTTCAATGTGAAGCGGAAAGCCTTCGCGCTTGCTCTCGACCGTGAGGTAGTAGACCAGCCCGAAGAAGAAAATCCAAAACAAATACAAGACCAACTGCGCGACATCAATGTATGAGGTGATTGCTCCGGTTCCCATTTTTTTCTCCTTCTCAGGTTGACAAATCAGCTGGGGAATTCAGCCAATCCAAATTTCTCCATCGGGCGGCCCTTGAGCTGCCGCCGGTAGACCAGGGGGCCCATGGCCACCATCGTGACAAACAACATTAAGAGCTCGAGGTGGTAGACCACCCCATAGCCCACTGC
>JBEARM010000058.1:0-8354 GCA_041163175.1 Pseudomonadota bacterium
CGTGATCGCAGCCGTCAACGTCGTCTTCCCATGGTCCACGTGACCAATCGTCCCTACGTTCACATGCGGCTTGGTCCGCTCAAACTTGCCCTTGGCCATCTCTGACTCCTAGTCATTAACTGGTTGTTGAACATCAACTCATAAACTGTGGTGCCCATGACGCGGATCGAACGCGTGACCTCTCCCTTACCAAGGGAGTGCTCTACCACTGAGCCACATGGGCCAAACCTACAAAAAACAGCAAAACTTGGAGCGGGTGAAGGGAATCGAACCCTCGTCGTAAGCTTGGAAGGCTTCTGCTCTACCATTGAGCTACACCCGCACGCCCCAATGGTGGAGGAGGTTGGATTCGAACCAACGTAGGCGTGCGCCAACAGATTTACAGTCTGCCCCCTTTAGCCACTCGGGCACCCCTCCACGACGAACCCGTAACTATCCATCTTTCGGGGGAGACTGTCAAATAAGAGGCCTGGCTAGAAGACGCTGCGGATGGCCAAAAAATCAAGGGCTCGGCCACCTGGCTCGCTATACAAAATGCGAACAGGGAAGTGCCGGTCGGCTGGGTCGAGCCAGAGGTCGATCTGGCCCATGCGTCGGGTCTGGAATGGGTCGCTCGTGACCCGAAGCGCGCTCACAAGAATGCCCCCGGGCAGCACCAAGTCTTCGGGGTCTCCCACCTGAAAGGCCACGGTTCGCAGCTCCTTGTGGGTGGCCAGGGGAATCTCAAAACGCTGGCCGGGCTCAAGCCCATTGGGCTGCGACTCCCCAATCCAGGCCAACTGAAAGGCCACGCTCAGGCGGTCTTGCAGGCCCTGCGGCGCCGGGATGACGGGGGCATCGGCCGACAACTGCGCAGTGTTTGCCGCTGGGTCGAATCGGCTCTCCGCCGGGGGGCGGCGGGGCGTGTTCTGTTTGAACCGGGTGGGCACCAGTCCATCGGGCCCGAGTCGGCCTGCGCTCATGAGCTCCACCGGTTCCGACACAAAAATAGACAACCACCCGACTGCCTTGGCCGTGAGGGAGAGTGTGTACTCGCCCGGGCTCGGATATTCCAGGCGAATTTCGCCCCGACCCAGGGGTTGGCCATCGAGTGCGTGCACACCCCAATAGGCCTCCACCGCCAGCACACCTGGCTTGGGCATTTCGGCAGCCCGTGGTCCGGGGCTCGGTGACGATTCGGGGGCGGATGGTGCTGGGTCCGGCTGCGGTGGGCTTGGCGCGATGGCACTGAGCTCGGCCGCAGCAGGTGGCGACACGGGGGGCGTGGTCTGGGCCCGCGGCGGGGGCTGCACCGGTGGCGGGGGCAAGACCCACGACACCTCCACCGGTGGGGCCTCTTGGCTGGGAAGCAGGCGCACCCAGCCGACCAAGGTGTCTGAAAGCCAGGCCAGGACGAGCGCATGCAGCAGCAGCACGGCCGCCAGGCTGGCCCAGAAAATGCGTGTTGTTCTCACGAATTTCACCTTACACTCGTTGCATGCAAAACCCGAGTGATCCCTTTGCCTTCCTGAGCGCTTGGCCCGGATTTTCCTCGGGGGGCTTGGGCCAGATGCCCTCGGCAGCCATGCCCACGATGGACATCGATGAGCTCGACAAGCGCATCGCAGACCTCAAGGCCGTGGACCAGTGGCTGAGTCTGAACCTGCAGCTCTTGAAAACAACCATTCAGGGCATGGAGGTGCAGCGCGGCACCTTGGCCCAGTTAAAGGCCATGCAGTCGTCCATGCAGGGCCCCGCGGAAGACGCTGGCCACCAGGCCGGCGCCCTATGGGCCAATCTACAGAATCAGTTCAATCAGATGGTGGCTGCAGCCCAGGCCAGCACGGCCAGCGATTCCAAGGCCAGCACCGCCGCGGCCAAGCCCGCGAAGGCAACCAAGGCCCGCGCGGGTGAAACCAGCCGGGCCAAAAAAACGTCGTCTAGTCGCGCGAGCGGTTCCGCCAAGACCCCACGGCCTCGGTCAGGTCCGACAGGTTCGTCACCACCTTGACGCCATCGGGGATGCGCCGCTGACGCAGCGCCTGCGAGCGGCCACCCGCCCAGATGTCGATGCCCAACGGCAGTTTGGTTCTCAGTTCAGTCAGGCCTTGAATCACCATGGTGGGATTGGCCACCGAGGAGAAGGACAAGGCCACCACATCGATCTCTTGGGCCTTGGCCGCCAGGGCGATGTCCCAAATGGGGGTCTGCACGCCCAGGGACACGCATCGGCATCCCTCGAGTGCGAGCAGCGCCTCGACCATCAGAATGCCCATGCCGTGCGACTCGCCTGGGAAGGTGGTGAGCAGTACCTTGGGCTGTGAGGCCGGGTGCGGAATGGTGCTGATGGCACTTCGCAGCACCACCTGCATGCTCTCCGTAAAGAGGTGTTCTTCGTAGATCTCGAGTTGGCCTCGGGCCCAGGCGTCGCCGACCTGGTCGATCAGCGGCGCCACCACCTCAGTGACGAACCGGGCCAGGCCATGGCGCAACACCCGCTGACCAAGCTGGCGGCGCAGCTCTTCCACGTGGTGCGCGCGCACAAGCTGCATGAAGAGGTCGAGATCGGCCATCTGATCTTGCGTAGGCGGCGGAAAGCCCGACGGGATCTGTTCAGAGAGGCTTCGCAGCACGTCATCTGAAAGGCCTATGATCTTTCCTGGCCGATGGCCTGCGTCGAGCAGCCGACGCAACAGCCGAAGCCGGTCGACTTGATCGAGTGTGTAGATCCGCTCACCAAACGGGTCGCGTTGTGGAATTGGAAAGCCATACCGACGTTCCCAAACGCGCAGGGTATCTTTGGAAAGCCCCGTGTCGCGCTCGACTGCCGCAATGCTCAAATAAATCGGTGACTGGACGGCTTGGTCCATGTTGTTGCCCCCGAAAAACCTTACTTGTCGTAGACAAGTGTTTGACTTAGTACTTCCCCCAGCCCTAGTATAGGGCTTCACTTTTGACTTGGCTAGGACAATTTTTTGCAGACACCCGTCAATCGATCCAGGGCATCTACAGCAGCATTGCATCGCCGCAAGGCCCAGATGCATGTGTTGTCAGCCGGCTTGGTGCTGGCTGGGCTGGTGCTTGCGCAGTCGGCCTGGGCGGCCTGTGCGCCACTGCTCAACAAGACCTTCCCACGCCTGCAAGATGACGCGCCCCAGAGCCTGTGCCAGTACCAAGGGCAGGTGCTCTTGGTGGTGAACACCGCAAGCTACTGCGGGTTTACCCAGCAGTATGAAGGGCTCGAGGCCCTGCAACGCCAGTACGGTGCAAAAGGATTCACGGTGCTCGGATTCCCATCCAACGACTTCGGCAACCAGGAGCCGGGCACGAACCAGCAGATCGCCGAGTTTTGCACGAACACCTTCTCGGTGAAGTTTCCGATGTTTGCCAAGACCAGCGTGAAGGGCCCATCGGCCAACCCTTTGTTCAAGGAGTTGACCAGACAATCCGACGCGCCGGGCTGGAACTTCCACAAATATCTAATAGACAAAGAGGGCCGTCTGGTTCGCAGCTATGCGAGCCAAGTCGCCCCGAACAGCCAACGACTCAAGTCCGATATCGAGGGCCTGATCGCAAAGGCGCCCACCCCCTCCACCGATGCCACGCGAAAGGCGACCCCATGAACGCACCCGAAAAATTTCAGTCCTGCAACCTACCCGATGTGCAGTCCTCAAGGGACACGCGTCGGCTCGCCATTCAGCAGGTGGGCATCAAGGATTTCAAGCACCCGGTCATGGTGCAGACGGCCAGCGGTCCTCAGCCCTCGGTGGCCACCATCGAAATGACCGTGGCCCTCCCCGCCGAAGAGAAGGGCACGCATATGTCCCGGTTCATCGAGGTCTTTCAGAACCATGAAGAGGCCCTGGACTTCGCAAGCGTCAACCACCTGATGGACAAGATGCTCGAGCGCCTCGATGCGCAAGAGGGTGCCATGCACGTGGCCATGCCTTACTTCGTGCGCAAGACCGCGCCCATCTCAGCGGTGGCCTCGATGATGGACTACGAGATCAAGTGGTCCACCCAGGCCAAGGCAGGCCAGCGCCTCACCATGCTGACTGTGGTCGTGCCGGTCACAAGCCTGTGCCCCTGTTCCAAGAACATCTCCGACTACGGTGCGCACAACCAGCGCTCGCACGTCACCATCTCTGCCGAGCTCGGTGCAAGCATGTCCGTCGAGTCGCTCATTGGTGTGGCCGAGAAGGCTGCCAGCTGTGAACTCTGGGGCCTGCTCAAGCGGCCAGACGAGAAGTACGTGACCGAGCGGGCGTACGACAACCCCAAGTTCGTGGAAGACCTTGTGAGGGACGTGGCCATGGCACTGGCAGCCGATGACCGTATTTCCGCCTTCACCGTGGAATCTGAAAACTTCGAGTCGATTCACAACCACTCGGCCTACGCCCGCATCGAGCACCGCGCCGCCGCCCAGGCCTAAGACCATGGCCTCGTCGCGTCCCCACTGGGTGGTGGTTGGCAGTGGCATTTCCGGTTTGTCGGCCGCGTGGCATTTGCAAGGCCAGGGGCAGGTCACCATTCTTGAGGCCGAGCATCGCCTCGGTGGCCACACACACACGCGAAATGTCACCCTCGATGGTGTTCGAGCCCCGGTGGACACCGGCTTCATCGTCTTCAACCACCGCACCTACCCCGAGCTCTTGGCCTGGTTCGAGTCGCTGTCGGTCGAGACCCATCCGGCCGACATGTCCTTCTCGGTCTCGGCCCGTGGCGGCCGATTCGAATGGGCGGGTCACAGCCTGCGTGGCCTTTTTGCCCAGCCCGCCAACCTGCTCAAGCCCAGTTTCTGGCGCATGCTCGCAGACATTCTCCGGTTCAACCGCCAGGCTCCCAAAGACCTGCTGGCCATGGAGTCTGGCGCCAAGCCTGCCTGTAGCCTCGGGGCTTACCTAAAGGCGGGCCACTACAGCCAGTCATTTGAGGACGGCTACCTGCTGCCCATGGCCGGGGCCATCTGGTCCTGTCCCGCATCGCAGATGCGCGCCTTCCCCTTTCAAAGCTTCACGCGCTTTTGCGTGAACCACGGGCTCTTGCAGATTGCCAATCGGCCGCAGTGGTACAGCCTGCTCGGTGGCAGCCATCGATACATCGACGCCTTCAAGGCCCACTGCGAACAACGCGGCGAGCCCCTCGACTGCCGCACCAGCCACGCAGTTGAGGCCGTGAGCAGCCTGCCCAATGGTCGCAAGCGCGTGGTCGGGCTCAATCGCCAGACCGGCGAGCGCTTTGAAATCGTGGCCGATGGGGTGATCCTTGCATCCCACACGAACCAGTCGGCGGCCATGCTCGAGGCGGCCCAGCATCCAGCAGCCGAGCCGCTGGCCGCCTTCCGCTACGAGGACAACACAGCCTACTTGCACACCGACACCCGGCTCATGCCCCGGCGCCGCGCAGCCTGGGCCGCCTGGAATTATTTTGCAGATGACCTGCCGCTCGACCCACACAGCCCGGCCCAGCCTGGCACGAGTGCAAGGGTGTCCGTCACTTACTGGATGAATGCGCTGCAATCCTTGCCCTTTTCGCAGCCCATTCTGGTGAGCCTCAACCCGCAGCGGCCACCAGCCGTCGAGCACCAGATCGAGACCATCCGGTATGCGCATCCGGTCTTTGACCAGGCCGCCATGGCGGCGCGAGAAACCATTCGAAGCCTTCAAGGCCATGAACAGGTCTGGTTCGCCGGCGCCTGGCTGGGCTATGGCTTTCATGAGGATGGCTTTCGATCGGGCCGGGAGGCTGCGCAGGCGCTGCTCGCCTGGCACGCCCAAGACCAGGCACCCACCGAAGGCACCCGGCTGGCCGCATGACCCTGCCCAGCTCGCCCCGCCAGCACCCTCGGCTGATGCGAGGCGAGGTCATTCACACCCGCATCACACCGGCCCACCATCACTTTCGGGCGAAGGTGACCGTGATGCAGCTGCCCCTGGTCTCCATGGCGGCCCACCAAGACACCGGCAATTGGGCCTGGGGCCTGGATCGGCCCGCCCTGCTCCAGGTGAAGACCAACGACCACGGCGATGGCCGACCCCTGCTCGATTGGGCCCGAGCCCAATTGGCCGCCGCAGGCATTGACGGGGTAGATGGCGAAATTTGGCTCAGCTGCCTGCCGCGCAGCATGGGCTATGTCTTTAAGCCCGTGAGCTTCTGGTTTTGCGAGAACCGGGCCGGCGACACCTTGGCCATCATTGCCGAGGTGAACAACACCTTTGGCGAGCGCCACGCCTATGTGCTCGACTGCGGGCAGGGCTATCGGGCTGGCCGCACCCTCGGGCACGACAAGAACTTCTATGTCTCTCCATTCTTTCCTGCGCGTGGCCAGTACCAGTTTCGCTTTCACCACCTGGCCCATGGCCATGGTGCGGCCCTGGCGCGCATCGAGGTCATCGAGCCGCAGGGGCCTGCACTCATCACCAGCATCAGTGGCCAGACCCGCCCGCTGACCCAGGCCACGGCCCTGGCCGCATGGGCACTCCACCCCTTTCAGAGTTTGTCGGTGATCCTACTGATTCACTGGCAGGCCCTTCGACTTTGGATCAAACGTGTGCCCCTGGCACCCAGAAAGGAGACCCCCGCATGAGCAGCCCAGGGCTGACCGCACGGATGGTGCTCAACATGTTGCGCAACATTCAGATCGGCGAGATTCGTCTCATCACCCCAGCCGGTGAGCACCAGTTGCAGGGCCTGCAGCAGGCCGACCTGGCCCCGCAGACCTTTGAGATTCGCCGCTGGCGTGCCTTTGAGCGCGCCCTGCGCCGAGGAGACATTGGCTTTGGGGAGTCCTTCATGGATGGCGACTGGACCACGCCCGACCTGCCCGGCCTGCTTCGAACCTTGGCCGCCAATCGGCAGGCCTTGGACAAGGCCATTGTTGGGCACCGCTGGCTGCTGCTGCTCGATCGCATCGGGCACCTGCTGCGCAGCAATTCCACCAAGCGCGCCAAGAAGAATATCGAGGCCCACTACGACCTGGGCAATGACTTCTATCGGCTCTGGCTCGACCCGACCATGACCTACTCCAGCGCCATCTACACCGACCGCGAGATGCGTGGAGAACTACCCACAGACTTGTCGGGCGCGCAGAACCGCAAGATGGACCGTGCCCTCTCGATGCTGGGCCCACTCGGGCCCGAGAGCCAGACCCTCGAGATTGGCTGCGGCTGGGGTGGGCTGGCCATGCGAAGGCTGCAGCAGCCCGGCCGTCATGTGGGCATCACACTGTCGGTGGAACAAAAGGCCTGGGCCGAGGAGCATCTGGCGGCAGAGGGCTTGCAAGACCGCTGCGAGATTCGCCTGCAGGACTACCGCCATACCGATGGCCGCTTCGACGGGATTGTCTCCATCGAGATGATTGAGGCCGTGGGTGAGGCCTACTGGCCCACCTACTTCAATACCCTGCACCGCTGCTTGAAGCCGGGCGGCCGGGCGGTGGTCCAGGCCATTGTCATTCGAGACGACCTCTTCCCCCGCTACCGCAAGGGCCTGGACTTTATTCAGAAGTACATCTTTCCGGGTGGCATGCTGCTGTCGCGTCAGGCCATTGAGTCGGTGTCGGCCAAGGCCAACCTTCGGGTCGTGGATGAGTACGCCTTCGGGCAGCACTATGCGCGAACCCTGCGTGACTGGTACGACCGATTCAATGCAAAAGAGGATGAGATTCGGGCGCTTGGATTTGATGACCGGTTCATGGCCATGTGGCGCTTCTATTTGTCTTACTGCGAGGCTGGCTTCTACACCGGTGACCTCGACGTGCTGCAGGTCTGCTTTGAACGGTAAGGCTGTGTCCCTCACCAACGCCAGCGTTCGAGCACCTGCCCGCCGCCGGCTCCTGGGTGGGCTCATGTGTGGGCTGATGGCGCCGCTGTTGGTTGGTGGCATGCTGCGGACTCGCCCTGCACGGGCCATGACCTCGGTCGGCCGCGGCACACTGCGCGTCTGGGGATTCAAGGTCTACGAGGCAGAGCTGCTGGCGAGTGCGCCAGGCCCAGACCTGCAAGACCTGGATCGACTTTTTTCGCGACCGTTTTCACTGCGCATTCAGTACGCCCGAGAAATTCAATCACGCGCCTTGATCGATCGCACCATCGATGAGATGCGGGCCCTGAAGGCGGGTACGGCCGAGCAACATGCTGCCTGGACGCGCGCGCTCAATAGCATCTTCCCCACCGTTGGCGAGGGCGATGAGCTCGTGGGTGAACACGTACCAGGTCTTGGCGCACGCTTTCAATTCAACGGCCGGCCTGTGGGCGAAGTCGCCGACGAGGCATTCTCGCGGGCATTCTTCCGCATCTGGCTCGACCCTCAGACCAGTGCACCGAGCCTGCGCAAGGCACTGCTCGGACTTGCAACACCCTGAGGAGCCCTCTCGG
>JBEARM010000059.1:0-8353 GCA_041163175.1 Pseudomonadota bacterium
CCAGAGTCGATCGCGCGTGGGGCGGAAGGGGAGTTGGTGAACCAGGGCCTCAAGACTGCTGCCACAGCCTTGGACGTCACCAATTGCATAGGTGGCCATAAGGCCCATCGTAAAATAGATTCTTCAGCCTTGCGCTGCCGCCCAACCCACATCGCCCATTCACCATTCCCGCCATGACTGCATCACGCACCCTGCATCCCGCCATTTTTAAGGCCTACGACATTCGTGGTGTGGTCGATGAGACCTTGACCGATGCAGCCGTGGAACAGATTGGGCAGTCACTGGGCCGCATGATGTTCATGCAGGGGCAGGCCCGTTGTGTGGTGGGCCGTGATGGCCGGCTCTCCGGCGAGCGCCTGGCCCAGGCGCTCACGGCGGGGCTGCAGGCGGCTGGGGTGGATGTGATTGACATCGGCATGGTGCCCACGCCTGTGGTCTATTTCGCCACTCACCTGCTGGGCACCGGCACCGGTGTGGCCATCACGGGCAGCCACAACCCACCCAATTACAACGGCCTGAAGATGATGGTCGCCGGCGTTACCCTCTCCGGAGAGGCGATTCAGTCGCTTCGCACGAGCATCGACGAGGGCCTGGTGGCCCACCATGTGGCCACGGTCTCGCGTCAAGGCAATTGGTCTTGTCGTGATGTTCGCCCGGAGTACGAGGGCCGCATTGCCAGCGATGTCTCCTTGAGCCGGCCCATGCGAGTGGCGGTGGATGCAGGCAATGGGGTGGCTGGTGAATTGGGCCCTGCGGTGCTGGCCCGACTGGGCTGCGAGGTCACCCCTCTCTTTTGCGAGATCGACGGCCACTTCCCCAACCATCACCCGGACCCAGCCGATCCTCACAACCTGGAAGACCTGATTCGCACGGTGCAGTCTCAGGGCCTCGAACTGGGCCTGGCCTTCGACGGGGATGGTGACCGCCTCGGTGTGGTCACCCGCTCGGGCCGCGTGATCTGGCCCGATCGTCAGCTCATGCTTTATGCGGCCGACGTGCTTGCGGCCCGGCCGGGCTCGGAGATTGTTTTTGATGTGAAGTGCAGCCGCCTGTTGTCCCGCTGGATTGAAGACCATGGTGGCCGGCCGCTCATGTGGCGCACGGGACACTCCCTGATCAAGGCCAAGCTCAAAGAGACCCAGGCCCCATTGGCTGGTGAAATGAGTGGTCACATCTTCTTCAACGACCGTTGGTACGGCTTTGATGATGGCCTCTACACGGCGGCCCGCCTTCTGGAGATTCTCTCTCGCGTCGATGATCCGAGTGCGGTGTTGGAAGCCTTGCCTGATGCGGTGTCTACACCAGAGCTGCAGGTGCGAACGGCCGAGGGTGAGCACCATGCGGTGGTGGCCCGCCTCATTGAGTTCGCGAACTTCCCGACGGCTGTCTCGCGATTCACCCTCGATGGCATTCGGGTTGAGTATGCGGACGGCTTTGGCCTGGCGCGACCGTCGAACACCACGCCGGTGGTGGTGCTGCGATTTGAGGCCGACACCCAGGCGGGCCTGGAGCGCATACAGTCGGAGTTCCGGGTGGGCCTGCTCAAGGCCATGCCCGGCGCAACCCTGCCCTTCTAATGCCACGTCTGCTCGTGATCAAAACCAGCTCGCTTGGCGATCTGGTGCACTGCCTGTGCGCGCTTCAGGAGGCCCATTGGCACGAGCCCGAGATGGTTGTGGACTGGGTGAGCGAGGAGGGATTTGCTGCCATTCCGAAGAGTTGTGACTGGGTCGACCAGGTACACACGGTGGCGCTGCGCCGTTGGCGACGGGCCCTGTTTGCTCGTGAGACGCATGCGGAGATCCGCGCGGCCTTGGATGCCATTGCCGCCCAGACCTACGACATGGTGATCGATGCCCAGGGTCTTCTCAAGAGTGCATGGCTGCTGAGCAGGGCCCGGGTTGTGCCGGGTGGGCGCTGGGGATACGACTGGTCGTCTGCCCGAGAGCCCCTGGCGAGCCTGCTGTTGGATCACAAGGTTCGCAGCCCTGCGCAAGACCACGCCGTGGCCCGTCTGCGAACGCTCTTCTCCCAGGCCCTGGGCTACCGCATCGATGGCCCCTTGCATTTTCACCACGGCTGGGGCAACGAACATTCGCCCGAGGAGGCGCAGGCCGCGATGCAGGCGGTGGGCCTCACCGACCGGGACGATGCCCTGGGTCTGCGCGGCTGGGCCGTGCTGGCGCACGGCAGTTCTCGGCCCGAGAAGGAATGGCCCGAGGCACACTGGGTGGCCTTGGGGAAGCAGTGTTATCGATCAGGCCTGTTGCCTGTTTACCCCTGGGGATCACCCGAGGAATACGAGCGTGCTGTGCGGCTCTCGAAGGCCACCCAAGGCCGCTGTCTGCCCCGACTGGCCCTGGCGGATCTGCGGCCGGTGCTTCGCCTGGCCACGCTGGTGGTGGGGGTGGACTCGGGCATCACACATTGGGCCGCTGCCTTGGGCCGGCCCACGGTGGGTCTCTTCACGGCCACGCCCGCGCGGCGATATGGGCTTGATTGGGCACCGCAGGGCGCCTCCTTGGAAGGCCCGGCCATGGCGGTCGACCGTGTCACGGCGGTGCTGCGCGGATGGGAACTCATGTGATGCGAGGCCTCTACACCCTGCTGGGTGTTCTGCTGCTCCCCCTGCTGGCGGGCTATTTGCTCTGGCGGGGTCGACGCCAGCCGGCCTATCGGGCGCATTGGTCCGAGCGTTTCTGGGGTGGTGGGGCAGGCTGCCGTGCATTTGATGATGAAGATGCAAACACCCTCTGGCTGCATGCGGTGTCGGTTGGAGAGACACGTGCAGCTGAGCCGCTCGTTCGACGCTGGCTCGAAGCGGCCGGCACTGGTGCCCGAGTGGTGCTCACCCACACCACGCCCACGGGCCGCGAGACAGGGACCCAGTGCTTTGAAGATCTGCTGGGCCATGGCCGACTCGTGCAGGCCTACCTACCGTATGACCTGCCCTGGGCCAACACGCGTTTCCTCGACTGGGCCCGACCTTCGGTGGGCCTGCTCATGGAGACCGAGCTCTGGCCGAATTTGCTGGCCCAAGCGCACTCGCAACAGGTGCCGATGGCCCTCATCAATGCACGCCTGTCGGCTCGCTCGGCCACCAAACTGCAGCAGTTTCGAGCCTTGGCCAGGCCAACGCTGGGCCACCTTGGCCTCATCCTCGCCCAGGGGCAGTCCGATGCCGACCGCTTCCGCGCGGCAGGCTATGTGGGAGACCTACAGGTCACGGGCAGCCTGAAGTTCGATGTCTCGCTCGATGCCCAACAGGTCGCCATGGGCCAGGGCTGGCGGGCACAGTGGCCGCATGCTCACGCCTGGCTGGTGGTGAGCAGCCGTGACGACGAAGAGATTCAGATTGCCCGTGCCTGGCTCGCTGCGCGGCCTACAGATACGCTGTTGGTGGTCGTGCCGCGGCATCCGCAGCGTTTTGATCGGGTGGCTCAGTTGCTGAGCCGCGAGGGCCTGAAGGTGGTGCGGCGGTCAGAGGCCGTGGCCTTGGATGCCGCGGTGGACTGCTGGCTGGGGGATTCGCTTGGTGAGATGGCGGCCTATGTGGCCGCCACCGACTTGGCCCTGGTGGGTGGCAGTCTGCTGCCCCTGGGTGGTCAGAATCCCATTGAGGTCTGCGCGCAGGGCAAGCCCGTGTTCTTTGGGCCGAACATGTTCAATTTTCATGCGATTGCCCGTGAACTGCGCAGCAGCGGTGCTGGCCGAGAGGTGATCGATGCGGCAGGCTGGGTGTCCGCGGCGGGGCAGTTGATGGCTCAGCCCGAGGCCTACGCAGCATCGGCCGCGGCTGCCGCAGGCTTCGCGCAGGCACACCGCGGCGCGGTGGACCGAACCTATCGGGCGCTGATGACCTGGCTCACGGCTTCGACATCGGCGGGCTGAAGGCCACCCACGGCAGCACGCAGCTGCAGGCTTGCGAGCAGGGTGTCGTTGCGAGCCTTGGCGAGGTCACGCTGGGCCGCAAAGAGCTGCTGCTGCGCATTGAGGACATCGATGTTGATGCGCACGCCCACCTCGTACCCCAGGCGATTCGACTCCAGGGCCAACTGGCTGGATCGCTCGGCGGCCTGCAGGGCACTGATCTGCGCCAGGCCAGCCACCACATTCAGGTAAGCCTCGCGGGCCGTCTGCTCAGCCGCCAGGCGCGCTGCATCGAGCTTGTGGCGGGCCTCGTTGTGCAGGGCCGAGGCCTCGCGCACCAGTGAGGTCGTGGC
Source organism: Pseudomonadota bacterium (assembly GCA_041163175.1). Classification (GTDB taxonomy): domain Bacteria; phylum Pseudomonadota; class Gammaproteobacteria; order Burkholderiales; family Burkholderiaceae_A; genus Hahnella. The sequence continues at coordinate 4,224 of JBEARM010000059.1, forward strand.
ACCACCGGCGATGATGGGCACGGTGAGGCTCAGGCCCACGTAGTTGGAGTTGGTTGCGGGCAGGCCCAGCGTGGCCCCAGATGTTTCCTCCGAGCGAGAACGTGCTGCCACGATGTCAAGGCTGGGCAGGTGGCCGTCGATCTGTCGGCTCACATCGAGCCGAGCCCGCTCTTGGTCCGCCTGGGCCTTGAGCACCCCAAAGTTTCCGGCGCGGGCCTGGGCGACCCAGTCCTCCGCATTCATGGGCGTCGGTGAGGGAATCTGCAGATTGGCCCGCAGATCGGGCAGCGTCGCGGGCAGGCTCTGGCCCATGATGAGGCTGAGCGCCTGTCGCTTCACATTGAGGCTGTTCTGGGCTCGAATCTCCGAGGCCAGGATGAGGTCGAACCGGGCCTGGGCCTCTTGCTGGTCGGTGACGGTGGCCGTGCCCACTTCGAAGCTTCGTTTGGCCGATTCGAGTTGTTCACCAATGGCCTTCTTTTCAGCCTGGGTCACGCTCAAGGCTTCCTGGGCATTGAGGACATCGAAGTAGGCCGCCGCCACCCGAAGCAGGGCGTCTTGCCGGGCCGTGCCAAAACTCGCCTCGGCGGCGATGGCCGACTGACTGCCCTGCTGGGCCGCCCGAATGGCCGCGAGGTCGAGCAGGGGTTGGTTCAGGCTCACCACATAACTGCGGTAGTCGAGTTCGCGCGCAACTCCATCAATGTCGAGCTTGCGGGCATCGGCGGTGGCCGAGATGGTAGGCAGGAGGTTGGCGCGACCCTGCGCCCGCTTCTCGAGCCCAGCCTCTCGGGCCTGTGTGGCCGCGAGGTAGGTGGGATCGTGTGCGAGGGCGTGGCCCATGGCCTCGGCCAGGGTGAGCGCCTGGGCCTGGCCCATGGGGTGGCCCATCAGGCTGCCAACAAAACACAGGCTGATGCAGAGGCCGAGCGGGCGGCGAGCGGGTCGAACGTGTGCGTGCACGGTGAACTTTCCTTTTAGAACTGAAATGAGGCCACGCGTGGCGCGCCATCGAGCATGGGCACCAGGGTCTCGAATAGACCTTCCTCAACGAAACCATTGGCACGGCGCTGAATGCGAACGGCCCGCATGATGGGGGCCTCGCCGACGATGGCCACCAGTCGGCCTTCGGGCTTGAGCAGGGCCAGGAGGCTCTCGGGCACCGTGGGCAGTCCGCCCGAGACCAGTACGGCATCGAACTGGCTACTCGACCAGCCCTCCTTGGCGGCCAGGCCGTTGCCCAGCGCGACCGTGACATTCTGAATGCCCGCCTGCTCGAGGTTGCCCTTGGCCATCTGAACCAAGCGGGGCCGGCTCTCCACACTGGTCACGCTGTCGCAAAGCTGGGAGAGCAGGGCGGCCATGTGCCCGGAGCCTGCACCGATCTCCAGGACATGGTCGGTGGGGAGGAGGTCGAGCTCTTGCGCCAGGCGAGCCTCGAGCTTGGGGGCGAACATGAACTGACCCTCCGGCAACGGGATCTCCGTGTCCACGAAGGCGAGGCTGCGCAGGCCCGACGGCACAAAGCGCTCGCGTGCAACGGCCTCGAGCGCAGCCAGCACCCGAGGCTCCATGACATCCCAAGGCCGAATCTGTTGGGCAATCATGTTGAATCGGGCTTGTTCGGTGGCGTCTTGGCGAAGTTCGGCGGACATGCGACGGTCTCCTCTGGGTCAACCCCTTATTATGCGCAGTTATGGATGACATGCTCACGTTGTTGCGCGCGCTTCCGGATGAGGTCAAGGCGCTGCTCATGGGCGTGGTTGAGGGCCTCACCGAGTTTCTGCCGATCTCCTCCACCGGTCACCTGATTCTTTTCGGTGCACTGCTGGGCTTTGATGATGAACGGGCCAAGGCCTTTGACATCGCGATCCAGACGGGTGCGGTGCTCGCCATTGTCTGGCTCTATCGGGCGCGATTCCTTCAGGCCTTGCGCGAGGGCCGCCGGAGTCGGCTCTTGCTGCATCTGGCCGTGGCCTTCATGCCCTCAGCAGTGCTGGGCCTGCTCATCGGGGGGCTGGTCAAGGCCCACCTCTTCAGTCCGGTGCCGGTGGCCATGGCCCTGGTGGTGGGGGGCTTTGTGATTCTCTGGGCCGAGCGTCGTCAGTCCTTGCATCCTGAGCGGGTGCGACTTCAGACCGTGGATGATGTCCAGGTGATGGACGCCTTCAAGATAGGACTGGCCCAGGCCTTCGCACTCATTCCTGGTACCAGCCGCTCGGGTGCGACCATCATCGGCGGCATGCTCTTTGGCTTTTCTCGAAAGGCCGCCACCGAGTTTTCTTTCTTTCTGGCGGTGCCCACCATCTTTGCAGCCGCCGGCTACAGCCTGCTCAAGCAGCGCGACGTCCTGGCCTGGGATCAACTCCCCATCTTTTTGATCGGAACGGCTGCGGCCTTCGTGAGTGCAATGCTGGTGGTGCGCTGGCTCATCCAGTTTGTGAGCCGACATTCCTTCCGAGGCTTTGCCTACTACCGCATTGTTTTTGGCAGCACGATCATCCTGATGTGGCAGCTGGGCTGGCTGGACTGGGGCGGCGCATAAAGACCAGATCGGCTGCAGGCTGACCGAGCCGCAGGCCGCGGGCCTCGAATTTGGTCTGTGGCCGCCAGTCTGGCCGCGGTGCAAAGCCTGCAAATCGGTTCTCCAGAAGGGGCTCGGCGCCGAGCACGGCGAGCATCTGGTCGGCATACGGCTGCCAGTCGGTGGCACAGTGCAGATAGCCACCAATCTGAATGCGACTGGCCATCAACTGGGTCACTGCGGGCTGAATGAGTCGACGCTTGTGGTGCCGCTTCTTGGGCCAGGGGTCTGGAAAGAAGAGGTGGATGCCGTGCAGGCTTCGGGGAGCCAGGCCGTCTCTTAGGACCTCCACTGCATCGTGTTCGATGATGCGAATGTTCTGTATGGCCTGCTTCTCGATGCGATGAAGCAGTGCGCCAACCCCTGCTGGATAGACTTCCAGACCTAGGAAATTCCATGATGGATTGCGCGCGGCAATGATGGCCGTGGTCTCTCCCATGCCAAAGCCGATCTCCAACACCACGGGATTCGTGTTGCCGAAAATGTCGGACAGGGAGAGGGCGCTACCCGTAAAAGACAGTGACCACTTCGCTGCGAAGTCAGATCTGGCCTGGCGTTGCGAGGAGGTGATCTTCCCTTGGCGCCGCACAAAGCTGCGGATGTGTGGGTGCCCGGTGGCCGGCTCAGTGCCCTGGTTTGGCCCTGGTTTGGTGCACGTTTCGTGTTGCACTTGCATCGTTGCGAGTTTGCCAGAATCGCTAGGGAATGCCCCAGTGCTTGCACAAATGGCTCAAAGCGTTGTTACACTCCCGATTCCAACTACAACTCTTCTCACTCAAAGAGGGAACATGAACAAAGCTGATCTCGTTGAAGCCGTGGCCAATGCCACAGACCTCTCCAAATCCAAGGCCGACGACGTGGTGGGTGCGCTGATCGCGACCATCGTGAAAGCGGTTTCCAAGGGCGACTCCGTCCAGCTCGTGGGCTTCGGAACCTTCGGTTCCGGCAAGCGTGCTGCTCGTACCGGCCGCAACCCCCGCACTGGCGAAGCCATCAAGATTGCTGCTGCCAAGACCGTGAAGTTCACGGCTGGTAAGGCATTCAAGGATGCGGTGAACAAGCGCAAGTAATGCTTGCACTCCAAGTAAAAAAGCCCGGGCAGCCCCCGGGCTTTTTTCTTTAACGTTGCTATCATTTGTCTTATGAATGCCTGGCTCAATCTTCGCGAATTGCTGGCCGTGGTCTCCTCAGACCCTGAACTGGCCTCCCTGGACGATCGCACCCAGCGCGTGCTCGAGTGGGTGGTTGCAAACCACCCCGATCGACATCCCATCTATGTTCAGACCATTGTGTCTGAATGCGGCGTGGCCTCTCCAGCCACCGTTCACAAGGCGCTCGGTGTTCTAGAGCGCTCGGGTCACCTGGAGATGGAGGTCGATGTCATCGACTCGCGTCGTCGCATCGTGTCGCCCACGCCCAAGGCCCGTCGGCTTCTGGCCAAGCTTGATCGCTTCGTGTCGGAATGGGCGACCACCCTCAAACGCTAGGCCCCCGCCTCTTCGGCCTGCCGTCTCCGCCCAGGGCATGGGCCTGGGGCCTCGGATTC
>JBEARM010000060.1:0-8184 GCA_041163175.1 Pseudomonadota bacterium
CGAGACAGGTGCAGGCCAGCATGGCGTGGCCACCGCCACCGTGGCCGCTCGGTTTGGGATGCGCTGCACCGTTTACATGGGCTCTACCGATGTGGCCCGCCAGGCAGCAAACGTCTATCGGATGAAACTGCTGGGCGCAGAGGTGGTGCCGGTTGAGAGCGGATCCAAGACCTTGAAAGACGCCCTCAATGAGGCCATGCGCGACTGGGTCACGAATGTGGAGGACACCTTCTACATTATTGGCACCGTGGCCGGCCCGCATCCGTATCCGATGATGGTGCGTGATTTCAACTCGGTGGTGGGCAAGGAATGCCTCTGGCAGATGCCCGAGATGGTGGGCCGGCAGCCCGACATGGTGGTGGCCTGTGTGGGTGGTGGCAGCAATGCCATGGGCATCTTTTACGACTACATCAACGAGCCCAATGTGGCCCTGATCGGGGTCGAAGCCGGTGGCCATGGTGTGGACTCCGGCCACCATGCGGCCTCGCTCTCGGCTGGCACGCCGGGCGTGCTGCATGGCAACCGCACCTATTTGCTCCAAGACGCCGACGGCCAGATTCAAGAGACGCATTCGGTGTCTGCAGGCCTGGACTATCCCGGTGTGGGGCCGGAGCATGCCTGGCTCAAGGATTCTGGCCGTGCGCAGTATGTCCCCATCAATGATGACGAGGCCCTGGCGGCCTTCCACACCTGCTGTCGCACCGAGGGCATCATCCCCGCGCTTGAGACCAGCCATGCGCTGGCCTATGCCGCCAAGGTGGCCCCGAGCCTGCCCAAGGACAAAATCATTCTGGTGAATCTGTCTGGTCGCGGCGACAAGGACATGCACACGGTGGCCCAGGCCAGCGGCCTCGCGCTCTGAGCATGGGCCGCCTGTCGACTGTTTTCCATGAACTGGCGCAGGCCGGCCGTACGGCGCTTATTCCGTATTTCACGGCGGGCGATCCATCGCGGGAGCAGACCCTCGAGGTCATGCATGCGCTGGTGGAGGGTGGGGCCGATGTTATCGAGCTTGGCGTGCCGTTCTCAGACCCCATGGCCGATGGTCCTGTCATTCAGCGTTCCAGTGAGCGTGCGCTCGCCCGGGGCGTGCGTCTGCAAGATTGCCTCGACTGGGTGGCCGCCTTTCGCAAGACGAATCAGAAGACGCCGGTGGTGCTCATGGGCTATGCCAACCCGGTGGAACAATATGGAACGGCTGCCTTTGTGAAGGCGGCCGCAGCCTCGGGTGTGGATGGCGTGCTGGTGGTGGACTACCCACCTGAGGAGTGCGAGGCCTTCAGCCAGGCCTGTCATGAGGGCGGGCTCGATGTCATTTTTCTGCTGGCCCCCACGTCCACCGAGACACGAATGGATCAGGTCGCCCGCCTGGGCTCGGGCTATCTCTACTACGTGTCGCTCAAGGGCGTGACGGGTGCCGCAACCCTGGACACTCAGGCGGTGGCCGATCGTGTGGCCGTGATTCGCAGGCACACCACCATGCCCATCGGCGTGGGCTTTGGCATATCGGATGCGGCCTCGGCCAAGGCCGTGGCCCAGCATGCCGATGCCGTGGTGATTGGCAGTGCGCTCATTAAAACCATGGAGGCGTCGGTGGCCCGCAACGGCAATCCCGTGGCCGATCTTCGAGCATTCATGACGGACATTCGCAGTGCGCTGGATGAAGACTCCAAACTAGGGCAGGCCGCATGAGCTGGATTGAAAAAATTCTGCCACCCCGCATCCAGCCCACGGAAGGCCGGCGCAGAAGTGTTCCCGAGGGTGTCTGGCTCAAGTGCCCCTCCTGCGATGCGGTTCTGTACCGGGACGACCTCGAGAAGAACCTACAGGTCTGTCCCTCCTGTGCGCATCACATGCGCATCAAGGCGCGTACCCGACTTGATCAACTCCTTGATGCCGAGGGCCGTGAAGAGATTGGCCATGAGGTGCTGCCCCTGGACAGCCTGAAGTTCAAGGACAGTCGCAAGTACCCCGAGCGCCTTTCGGAGGCGCAGTCGGAGACCGGTGAGACCGATGCGATGGTGGTCATGTCGGGCACGGTGCGCGGTGTGCCTGTTGTGGTGGCCTGCTTTGAGTTTGAGTTCATGGGCGGCTCTATGGGCTCGGTGGTGGGTGAGCGTTTTGTGCGGGGTGTGGAGCGGGCCATGGCCACCGGTGCCGCATTTGTGTCTATCAGTGCCAGTGGTGGTGCCCGCATGCAAGAAGGCCTGCTCTCGCTCATGCAGATGGCCAAGACCACTGCAGCCCTTCAGCAACTGGCCCAGGCTCGGCTGCCATATGTCTCGGTCCTCACCGACCCCACCATGGGTGGCGTGTCGGCCAGCTTCGCATTCGTGGCCGACCTGGTCATTGCCGAGCCCAAGGCACTCATCGGATTCGCTGGCCCGCGTGTGATCGAGCAGACCGTTCGAGAGAAGCTTCCAGAGGGCTTCCAGCGCGCAGAGTTTCTGCTGCAAAAGGGTGCCATCGACCGCATCGTGGATCGTCGCAAGCTGCCAGACGAACTGGCCGAGATGATCTCTCTGTTGATGCAGCCCGCCCGCGCGTAACGCCCATGCCCATGGGCGATGCCACGGCCGCTGCGCAGGCCTTGGCCCAATGGCTCCAAAGACTCGAGTCCGCCTCTATGCCTGGCGTGTCCAGGCCTGGCATGCGCATGGCCTTGGACGATGTTCGCGCTGTTGCCCAGGCCATGTCCTTCGATTTCGACGCCGCGGGCCTTCGGCTCGCCTGTCCCGTCATTGTGGTGGGCGGCACGAATGGAAAGGGCTCGACCTGTGCCTTTCTCGAGGCCATGGCCAGTCAGGCGGGCTATCGAACGGCGGTCTATTCATCTCCACACCTATTGCGCTTTGAGGAGCGGCTGCGGCTTCAAGGCCAGGACAGCGAGGCCTCAGACTGGGTCACTGCCTTTGAGGCCGTGGGCCAAGCCACCGAGAAGGCCGGCGCATCGCTCACCTACTTTGAGTGGGTGACCCTGGCCGCCTTTGACATGGTGCGTCGACAGCCCCTGGACTTGGCCATCTTTGAGATTGGCATGGGCGGTCGACTCGATGCCGTGAACCTGCTGGCCAACGACGCGGCCGTGCTGACCTCGATCGACCTCGACCATCAGGCCTTTCTTGGCGGAACCCGAGAGCAGATTGGATGGGAGAAGGCCCACATTGCGCGGCCTGGCCGGCCTCTGATTGTGGGCGACCCCGTGCCGCCGCCCACGGTTGCGGCGGTGGCCCAGACCATTGGCGCAGACCTCTGGCAGTTCGGGGTGGATTTCAACTACCAGGGTGACCGCCAGCAGTGGAGCTGGCGTGGCCGTGGCCATGCCCGGCATGCCATGGCCTATCCCGCGCTTCGGGGCATGAATCAGTTGCTCAATGCATCGGCTGCGCTGGCTGCGCTGGCTGCGCTGCAGGAGCAGCTGCCGGTCAATCAGGGAGCGGTGCGTGCGGGTCTGGGGCTCGTCTCACTGCCCGGCCGATTCCAGGTGCTGCCCGGTCAGCCCGCGGTGGTGCTCGATGTGGGCCACAACCCCCACGCCGCCGGCGTGCTCGCGAGCAATTTGGATCAGATGGGATTCTTTCCGAGGACCTTGGCCGTGTTGGGCATGCTCGCCGACAAGGATGCCGCGGGCGTGTTTGGGCCGTTGGTCCACAAGGTGGACGCCTGGTTTCTGGCGAGCCTCGAGGGTGAAGGCTTGGGCCCGCGAGCGCAGAGGGCCGAGGCCCTGGCTGAGCAACTCGCCCCGCTGCTGATCCCTGTGCAGGCTGCCAGGGCCAAGGATGGGCTTCCTGCCATCGCGGTGCATTGCTTCGATACGCCGGCACAGGCCCTCGCCGCAGCGGCAGAGCAGGCCGACCCGAGTGATAGACTCGTGGTGTTTGGGTCCTTTGTCACCGTCGCAGCCGTATGGCCCGCGGCACAACAGATAGGTCAGGCTCCTCACGCCCCTCGTGCCCCCGATGCCCGCTGATTTCGCCGACCCCATGGCAGAGCACAAGCGCCGAGCCCGCTGGCGGCTCCTCGGCGCCGTTCTGTTCTCGATCGCCACCGCGGCTGTGGTCTTGATGCTCTTTGAGGACACGCCACGCAGCCTGCAACAAGACTTCATTCTGAAGTGGCCTGCACCATCCGTCGCACCCACGGCGTCGACAGCCACGGAAACGTCTGCGCCTGAGCAGAGCCTGCCTGGGCCTGCGACCAATAACCCTCCCGAGACCGCCGCACCATCGCCGGCCGCGTCCGAGCCCCCCGCAGCCACGGCAGCCCCAGCACCACCGGCACCGCCGCCCGCCGCGTCAAAGTCCGCCAATGCGAAGACCAAACCCTATTTCCTGCAGTTGGGTGCCTACTCCCAAAAGTCGTCTGCAGAGGCTGCACGCAAGAAGCTCGAAGCACCCGGTCGGCGTCTTTTGGTGGTGACCCTCTCAGGCCAGTCTGGGCCGCGCCACCGCCTTCGGATGGGCCCGTTTGCATCCGAGCGCGAGGCCGACGCGGCCCGCGCACGCCTGAAGCTCGAGGGCGTTGAGGCCACGCTCATACGCCCAGAGGCACCGCGTGACTGAGGCCACGAGCTGGATCGACATTGTCTGCGCCGTGGTGGTGGTGGCCTCGGTGCTGCTCTCCATGCTTCGGGGGCTGGTACAGGAGGTGGCCTCTCTGGCCGTGTGGATCCTGGCCCTGGTGGGCGCCAGCCGTCTGGCCATTTATGGTGCCGAGCCTCTGCAGGAGTGGCTGCCACCGGCCATGGCCATGACAGTGGCCTTTGCCCTCATCTTCATCTTGATTCTGTTGCTGGGGCGACTGCTCACGCTCGCACTCAAAGAACTGGTGCAGGCCGTGGGCGGTGGTTTTCTCGATCGCCTGCTGGGTGTGGCCTTCGGCCTGGCGCGTGGCTGGGTGATTCTCACGGTCTTGGCGGTACTGGCCGCCATGACCCCCCTTATTGGTCAGCCCGCTTGGCAGACTGCAGACAGCCGTCCGGTTCTGGAGTGGTCCATTCGTGTGGCTGCGCCGTGGCTTCCAGATGCCGTGTCGTCCCGCGTTCAACTCGATTCTTTGAAAAGGCCCTAGCCATGTGTGGTGTCGTTGGAATTGTTGCAGCCCATCCGGTGAATCAGTCGCTCTACGATGCGCTGCTCCTCATGCAGCATCGCGGCCAGGATGCAGCGGGCATCGCCACGGCCCAGGGAAAGCGCATTCATTTGTCGAGGGGCACGGGCCTGGTGCGCGATGTCTTTCGCACCCGTGACATGCGCAACCTCTTCGGCAACATGGGCATCGGCCATGTTCGATACCCCACCGCTGGCAGTGCGATGAGTGCTGAGGAGGCCCAGCCCTTCTATGTGAATGCGCCCTTTGGCATCGTGCTGGGTCACAACGGCAATCTCACCAATGCGGGCGAACTTCAAGACGACATGTATCGCCGTGATCGGCGTCACATCAACACGGAGTCGGATTCCGAGGTGCTGCTCAATGTCTTTGCCCATGAACTGCAGCAGGCCGTCAGTGGCCTCACGCTCGACCCAGACGCGGTTTTTGCAGCTGTGAGCATTCTGCAGCGCAGGGCCAAGGGAGCTTATGCCTGCGTGACCATGATCCCGGGCTTTGGGGTCATTGGCTTTCGTGACCCCTACGGCATTCGGCCCTTGGTCTTGGGCGAGCGTGAGGAGGGCGCCGGCAAGGAGTACATCCTCGCCTCGGAGTCGGTGGCCTTGGAGGGCCTGGGCTTTCGCCTGGTGCGCGACATCGCCCCGGGTGAGTGCATTGTGATCACGGAAGACCGAGAGGTCTTCTCCAAGCAGTGCGGCCAGCATTCGAGCCTGAACCCCTGCGTCTTTGAGTTTGTTTACTTTGCGCGGCCGGATTCTCAGATCGATGGCATTTCCGTCTACGACGCGCGCCTGAAGATGGGCGAGACGCTGGCTGCACAAGTCGCCAAGGCCTTTCCCGGTGGGGACATCGACGTGGTCATGCCCATCCCCGATTCCAGCCGGCCGGCCGCATTGCAGCTGGCCATGCACCTCAACGTGCCTTACCGCGAGGGCTTCATCAAGAACCGTTACGTGGGCCGCACCTTCATCATGCCCGGCCAAGAGGTTCGAAAGAAATCGGTTCGGCAGAAGCTCAACGCCATGGCCTCGGAGTTCAAGGGCAAGCGGGTACTCATCGTCGATGACTCCATTGTTCGCGGCACGACGAGCCGAGAGATTGTGGGCATGGCCCGTGAGTCGGGCGCCCGGGGCGTGGTCTTTGCCTCGGCGGCCCCGCCGGTGCGCTACCCCAATGTCTACGGCATTGACATGCCCACGCGCAAGGAACTGATTGCCCACGGTCGCAGCGATGATGAGATCTGTGAGGCCATTGGGGCTGATGCGCTGGTCTACCAGGGGATCGATGCCATGAAGGCTGACGTACGCGGGTTCAATGCGGCCGTGACAGGCCTCGAGGCCTCATGCTTCGATGGCCACTACATCACGGGCGATGTCACCAGCGCCTGGCTCGACCAGCTGGAGGAGCAACGACATGGCTGATTCCAAAGGTGTGAACCCGTTGAAGGCCCAGGGCCAAGAGGGACTCGAGGGCATGGGCTTTGGCACGCGTGCGGTGCGGGCCGGCACGGAGCGGTCTCAGTTTGGCGAGCATTCCGAGGCCATGTACCTTACCTCGAGCTTTGTCTTCGAGGATGCCGAGCAGGCGGCCCGCCGTTTTCAGAACCAGGAGCAAGGGCCGGTCTACTCCCGATTCACCAACCCGTCTGTTCAGATGTTCGAGGAGCGACTGGCCTCGCTCGAGGGCGCAGAGGACTGCGTGGCCACGGCCACCGGCATGTCGGCCATTCTCTCGGTCTGCCTGGGCCTGCTCAAGGCTGGCGATGAGATCGTGACCACGGGCAGCCTGTTTGGCGCCACCATCCAGCTCTTTGACAACTTCATCAAGAAGTTCGGTGTTGGTGTGCGGTATGTCTCGCTCACAGACCCTGCCGCCTGGAAGGCCGCCATCACCCCGCAGACCAGGCTCTTCTATCTCGAGACGCCGTCCAATCCGCTCACCGAGATTGCAGACCTCGAGGCCATTGGGAAGATTGCGCGCGAGGCGGGTGTGATCACCGTGGTCGACAACTGTTTCTGCACACCGGCCCTGCAGCAGCCCCTTCGTTATCCCATCGACCTCGTGCTGCATTCGGCCACCAAGTACATCGATGGCCAAGGCCGTGTCCTCGGTGGTGCGGTGGCTGGGCCCAGCAAGCTCGTGCACGAGGTGCGCCAGGTGGTGCGCACCTGCGGGCCCTCGCTCTCACCCTTCAATGCCTGGGTGCTGCACAAGTCACTCGAGACCCTGCAGATTCGCATGCGCGCCCACTCCGAGAATGCCCTGGCCCTGGCCACCTGGCTCTCCACGCAGCCAGCCGTGGGCCGGGTTTTGTATCCCGGCCTCTCGTCGCATCCTCAGCATGAACTGGCCATGCGCCAGCAGTCGGCGGGCGGTGCCATTGTCTCCTTCGAGCTCAAGGGCGACTCGGCGCAGGCCATGCAGCAAAAGGCTTTTGGGCTGGTCAATGCGGTGAAGGTCTTCTCGCGCACAGGCAACCTGGGGGACACGCGCAGCATCATCACCCACCCGGGTTCCACCACGCATGGCCGCATCAGTGAAGAGGCTCGTCAGCGGGCGGGCATTACCCAAGGGCTCATTCGCCTGGCGGTGGGCTTAGAGGATGTGGCCGACCTGCAGCGCGACCTGGAGCAGGGCCTGGGCGGTTAGTCGACATCAGCCGTGAATGCGCCGAAAGCCGGTGATCCTCGGGCCCCAATAACTGCTCACCAGGCTCTCGAGCCGAACGGTTCCCCCTTCGTTGGGCGCATGCACAAAGCGGTTTTGACCAATGTAAATGCCGACATGGGAATACTCCTTGCCGGTCGTATTGAAGAAGACCAGGTCTCCTGGGAGTCGGTCCTCGGCGGGCACCTCTCGGCCAGCTGACCACATCTTCTCCACCGTGCGCGGCAGCGTCTTGCCTGTGGCGCGGCGCATCACATAGACCACCAGGCCACTGCAATCGAACCCACCCGCAGGCGTGTTGCCTCCCCATCGGTAGGGAATGCCCACCAACGAGAAGGCATGCAGTGCGGGCTCGGCAAAGCCCTTCTCCGTGGCCTCCAGGCGCGCGGGTGGAAGGGCGCTGCGGCG
>JBEARM010000061.1:0-8135 GCA_041163175.1 Pseudomonadota bacterium
TCTGGGTGCGAGCCTTCGGGCCATGGCCACCATGGGGCTTGCCCATTGTCAGGTGGCCGACCCCGTGGCAGCGGACATGCACCTCGACCCGCAGTCCGTGGCGATGGCTGCTGGGGCAGAGGCGGTGATGCAGCCCGTGGTCTACGCGCCCTTTGATGAGCTTCAGTCCGACGTACGCTGGAGCATGGCACTCACCGCACGGCCGCGCGAGTTTGAGCCCCCGCGTGTCACCCTCGATGAGGGCATGGAGGAGATGCTGGCATGGCTTGCAGCCCATCCCACGGAATCGGCTAGCCTCGTCTTTGGACCGGAGCGCTCTGGGCTCTCCAATGCCCATGTGCTCAAGTGCCAGCGAGTGTGCAGCCTGGATGTCAGCCCACGGTTTGGCTCGCTGAATCTGTCGCAGGCGGTGCAGGTGGTGGCCCATGCCGTGCGCCGTGCAGCCCGCGCTCAACTAAATGTTCAGCCGGTCCTGCCCACCACCCCGGGTGCGGGCCGTCCCACCGCCATTGCGGCCTCCCAGGGGGCAGTCGAGGGCTTGCATGCGCATCTCATGTCGGTGGCCGAACGTGTGGGCACCTTGTCACCCACGGCCCCGGGGCGCATGGATGAGCGACTGCGCCGCCTGTTTGCACGGGCGGGTCTGCTCGAGGATGAGGTGCAGATGCTCCGAGGCCTGTGTTCAGACCTCGAGAAGAACCTCTGATAGTCTTGCCCGATGCCTTTTCAACGATTCTCTGAAGACATCGAAGCCATTCTCAGTCGCGACCCGGCTGCACGCACATGGTTCGAGGTACTCACCTGTTATCCCGGCTTACACGCCATCTGGTTTCATCGGCTCTCCCATGGCCTCTGGCAGAGCAACCTCGGTCCCTTGCGTTGGCTGGCCCGCTTCTTGGCCATGCTCTCGCGCTGGATCACCGGCATTGAGATTCATCCCGGTGCGCGAATTGGTCGGCGAGTCTTCATCGACCATGGCATGGGCGTGGTCATTGGGGAGACAGCAGAACTGGGTGATGACTGCACCATCTATCAGGGCGTGACCCTCGGCGGCACCTCGCTCACCAAGGGAGAAAAGCGTCACCCCACCCTGGGTCCTCGCGTGGTGGTCGGTGCCGGCGCAAAGGTGCTGGGTCCGTTCACGGTTGGGGAAGGCGCCAAGGTGGGCTCCAATGCGGTTGTCGTGGCCGCAGTGCCTGAAGGTGCCACCGTTGTCGGCATTCCGGCGCGCCCGGTGGAAGACGGCAAGTCCGATTCACTCAGTGAGCAGCGCGTTGGAAGCCGTGCCTTTGCCGCCTATGGGGTTACAGAAGACGCACAAGACCCGCGCGATGCACAGTTGGCCATGCTCGCCCATGCAGTGGCCGAGCAGCAGCGGCTGATCGCTGCCCTAGAACAGCGGCTGAACAACAACACCGCGACGCTCGATCAGGAGTCCTCCACCCCGCCCTGAGGGAGGCGCTTCCCAGTCGGGCAGCACCCAACGGACTCGACCATCGGGCAGGGCATCGCAGCCCGGTCGATGCGTATGGCCATGAATGAGAAGGTTGCAGCCGTGTTCATCCAGGGCAGCCATGGCAGCCTGCGGCTGGATGTCCATGATCTCTGGCCGCTTGAGCTGTTTCTCATGCTCACTTTGTGAGCGCAGCTGACGGGCCTGCTCCATGCGGTCGTTCAGCCCTCTTGAGAGAAACGCCTGTTGCCAATCCTTGGCGCGCACGAGGCTTCGGAAGGCCTGATAGTCGGTGTCGTCGAGGCAGAGTTGGTCGCCATGGCAGAGCAGGGCTGCTCCGATGCTGGGGTGCTCCACGCGCACCCAGTCGTCCAGCACTTGAGCCCCGAGACTTTCGGCCGCAAGCTTGCCCATGAGGAAATCGCGGTTGCCCACCACCAGGCCAATCTGCGTGCCCTGGGCTGCGTGTCCTTGCAAGGCTTCCGCGAGACTGTCCCAGAGTTGGCCTTCGGGCCCGGCCACCTGCATCTGGTCATCGCCGACCCAGGCATCCATGAGGTCGCCCAGCAGAATGAGCCAATTGGGCTGGATTGACCGGGTGGCTTCCAGCCATTGAAGAAAGCAGGCGGTGAGGTCTGGCTGCTCTGCGGACAGATGAACGTCTGAGGCCAGGAGCACCCGCCCCTCTGGCGGCAGGCTCAGGGTGTGGGCCATGGGGCCTGGGCCTGTTGCCTGGCCTTAGTCGATGACCGTGGCCTTTTCGATCAGCACGGGCTCGACCGGCACATCTTGATGAAAGCCACTGTTACTGGTCTTTACGGCCTTGATCTGATCGACGACATCCTTGCCCTCGACCACCTCGCCAAAGACGGCATAGCCCCAGCCATTGCCGGTGGGTGCCTTGAAGTTGAGGAACTCGTTGTCGGCCACGTTGATGAAGAACTGGGCGCTGGCCGAATGAGGCTCGCTCGTGCGGGCCATGGCGATGGTGTAGGCCTTGTTCTGCAGGCCGTTGTCGGCCTCGTTCTCGATGGTGTCGCGGGTGGGCTTCTGAACCATCTTGGCATCGAAGCCACCGCCCTGGATCATGAAGCCATTGATCACCCGATGGAAAATGGTGCCATCGAAGTGGCCATCCTTCACGTAGGTGATGAAGTTCTCAACGGTCTTGGGAGCCTTCTCGGCATCGAGCCGAAGGGTGATGCGACCCATGCTGGTCTGGAGTTCAACCATGGTGATTCCTTTGCTTAATTGGCGGGAGTGGACGGGCGGGCGCCCGCGGGGGGTCTGGTCTGAAGCCCAAGCGGTGCGGGTGAAGGCAGCTCGAGCAGGTGCCGCCGTTTGGCAGACAAAAAAGGGGAGGGGCCACGGGCCTTGAGCCCTTTTTGGTAGGCATCCAAGGCGAGCTTGGCATGCAGGTCACCGAGGTTCTCATAGGCCAGCGCATAGGCGGGCCGGTTCAGGATGGCCCGTTCCAGAGCCTGCTGTGCCCGCAGCGGCTCATTGCAACGCAGGTAGAGCACGGCCAGGTTGTTGTAAGGCTCGGCCAGTTCAGGAAACTCTTCGGTGAGGGCCTCAAAGGCATCGATGGCCTCACGGTCCTGGTTGGTCTCGCTCAGGAGTACGGCCTCGAGAAAACGCCACTGGGCATCTCGTGGTTTGGACGACAGCGAATTGGTTATTTTTTCGCGGGCCTCATCGAACCGGCGGAGTTCGATCAGTTCGATGGTGCGTGTGAGGTCGGGCGCAACCACGGGGGCCGTTCGGGGCAGGCCGCCGCTCGTGGTGTTCGAGAGCGTCTGGGCAAGGGCCATCGGGGCCACCAGCAGCAGCGAGATCAGAAGGTGCCGAAGGAATTGATGCGCCACGTGAAGAGGGTTGGCCATAGAATGCGGAGTCTCTGACATAACTGCTGGCAGTCTAGCACGGTGAATTCTTGAAGATTTTCAACACCTTAACGCGTAGCAAGGTCGACTTTGAGCCCATGGAGCCAGGCCATGTGCGCATGTATGTCTGTGGCATGACGGTCTACGACTTTTGCCACATTGGCCATGCGCGTGTGCTGGTGGTCTTCGACCTGGTGCGCCGGTGGCTAGAGGCCACCGGACACCGGGTCACTTATGTGCGCAATGTCACCGACATCGACGACAAGATCATTGCCCGGGCCGTGGAGAACAACGAACCCATGGCGAGCCTCACCGAGCGGTTTACGCAGGCCATGCAGGCGGATGCGGCCGCTCTCGGCGTGCTGCCGCCCACCCATGAGCCCCGTGCCACGTCCCACGTGCAAGACATGCTGGCCATGATCGATGCCCTGACCCAGCGCGGACTGGCCTACCAGGATCCCATGCCCGATGGCAGCCCCGGCGACGTGCATTTTGCGGTTCGGTCGTTTCCACGTTACGGCCGGCTCTCCGGGAAATCTCTTGATGAACTGCGCGCCGGTGAGCGGGTGTCTGTGGCTGATGGCAAGCGCGACCCGCTCGACTTTGTGCTCTGGAAGCGGGCCAAGGCCGATGAGCCGCAGGAGGCGGTCTGGGCATCGGCCTACGGCCCGGGACGGCCGGGCTGGCATATCGAGTGCTCCGCCATGAGCTGCCGTTTATTGGGTGAACATTTCGACATTCACGGTGGTGGTGCAGACCTTCAATTTCCGCATCATGAGAACGAGATTGCCCAGTCGGAAGGGGCCATGGGTGCAGACGAGTCCAACCCAATGGCCCGGGTCTGGATGCACAATGGCTTTGTTCGTATCGATGATGAAAAGATGTCGAAGTCCCTGGGCAACTTCTTCACGATTCGGGAGGTGATGGCCCGCTACCACCCTGAGGTGCTCCGGTTTTTCATCCTTCGGGCCCACTACCGCAGTCCACTGAACTATTCCGATGCCGCCTTGGACGAGGCCCGCGCCGGACTGATTCGGCTCTGCACGGCACTCGAGTTGGCCTGTGACCCAGACGACCTGGCCCGATGGCGGAGCGAGCCGGCTGATGTTTTGCTCTCGGGTGTGCTCGCGGCGGACCACCCGTTGGTGAAGGCCCATCGTGACGCCATGGCGGATGACTTCAATTCGCCTGAGGCCATTGCAGCCTTGTTTGGCCTGGCCACAGAGATCAACCGGAACGTGCAATCGGGTAATCGCACAGCGGCCCAGGGTTTGGGGCCAATTCTCTTTGGGCTCGGAAGGGTCATGGGATTCTTTGGTGCGTCTGCGCGTGCGATTCGAGAGGTTGGCGCAGCAGCTGGGCCAGACGAGGCCTGGATTCAGGCGCAGATTGCCGAGCGGGCCGCGGCCAAGGCCGCCCGAGATTTCACCAAGGCCGATGCCATTCGTCGGGCGCTCACCGACCAGGGCATCGTTCTTGAAGATGGCCCCCAGGGAACGAGCTGGCGTCATTTGTAGGACAATCACGGCATGGCATTGACCTACCTAGACTTCGAGCAGTCGGTTGCAGAGCTCGAGGCAAAAATTGAAGAGCTTCGGTTTGTTCAGAGCGACACCGCCATGGACATCTCCGATGAAGTGGCCCGCCTGAAGGAGAAGGCAGACGCCCAGCTTCGCGAGATCTACACCAAGCTCACCCCCTGGCAGATCTCTCAGGTGGCCCGGCATCCGCAGCGCCCCTACACACTTGATTTCATTCAGATGCTCTGCACCGATTTCCATGAGCTGCATGGCGATCGCGGCTTTGGAGATGACCCCGCCATTGTGGCCGGCCTGGCTCGATTCAATGGCCAGTCGGTCATGGTCATGGGCCATCAGAAGGGTCGAGATCTCAAAGAGCGCACCCACCGAAATTTCGGCATGCCTCGGCCTGAGGGCTATCGCAAGGCCGAGCGCCTGATGCTGCTGGCCGAGAAGTTCAACCTGCCGATCTTGAGTTTCATCGACACACCGGGTGCCTACCCTGGCATTGGGGCAGAAGAACGCGGTCAGTCAGAGGCCATTGGCAGAAACCTGTTCGTCATGGCAGGCCTCAAGGTGCCCTTCATTGCCACGGTGATTGGTGAGGGCGGCTCCGGCGGAGCCCTGGCCATTGCGGTGGCCGACCAGGTTCTGATGCTGCAGTTCGCCACCTACTCGGTGATCTCGCCAGAGGGCTGTGCCTCCATTCTCTGGAAGAGTGCGAGCAAGGCCCCCGATGCCGCCGAGACCCTCGGCATCACGGCACAGCGGCTCAAGACGCTGGGGCTCATCGACCGCATCGTCATGGAGCCCCATGGTGGTGCCCACCGCGCACCTCAGGACATGGCCGAGACCCTTCGCAAGGCCATCGCCGACAGCCTGGCCACGGTCGGTGCCATGTCAACCGAGGAGATGCTGGCCCAGCGCCAGGCTCGGCTGCGGGCCTATGGTCGATTTAAAGAATCCGCCTAAGCTTCCCTCACAGATTCCCCCAAGGCTGCTCGTGGCCTTCTCCGGGGGGCTTGATTCCACTGTCTTGTTGAAATGGCTCCAGGGTTGGCGCCATGGCCCAGATGCATCCGCGGACTGGGCCGATGTTGAGATCGAGGCGGTCCACCTCCACCATGGCCTTCAGCCCGCTGCCGATGTCTTTGAGGCGCACTGCCGCCGCATCTGTGAGGCCTGGCAGGTGCCGTTGTCGGTGGAGCATGCAAGGCCCAGCGAGCAGGCCTGCAAAGAACTCGGCGTCGAGGCCGCGGCCCGAACCGTGCGCTGGTCTGTTTTCATGGAGCTCGCCCGGTCTCGCGGGGCAGCCCTGGTGCTCGCCCATCACCTCGATGATCAGATCGAGACTGCCTTGCTGCAGTGGATGCGCGGCGCCGGGCTGGAGGGGCTCTCGGCCATGCCCGCCCTGCATCGCATGGGCCAGGGTGACCAGGCGGTCTGGGTCTGGCGCCCCTTACTGGGGGTGAGCAAGGAAGTGCTTCGCGACTGGGCCGTCTCGGTAGGCCTGCGTTGGGTCGAAGACCCTACCAACCTGAGTGACCGTCACGACCGCAACCGGCTTCGTCGGGATGTGATCCCGGTGCTCAAGGAGATGCGCGCTGGGGTGCTCGAGGCCATGGCCCGCAGTGTCGAGCATGTGCAGCGTGCGCAGCATCTGTTGTCGGAGCAGGCCGAGGCAGATCTGCTGGGTGTGGTGGATGCGAATGGTGCGATTGAACTGGCCCCGCTCCAGCGACTCTCTGGTGCGCGTCGAATGGCGGTTCTGCGGGCCTGGCTGCGCAGAGAGGGTCTTCGCATGCCACCGTATCGGCGGCTGGAGGAGTTCGATCGGCAGCTCGAGCAGGCTGGACCTGAGAGCCGCGCCACCCTTGAAGTCTCTGACACGGCGTTTGCCGGCGGGGCGCCCTTTCGGGTATGTTTGCGGGCTCACACGCTACGGATTGAGCGTCTCTCACAAGACTAATCATGGCCCTTATCGTTCACAAGTACGGCGGCACCTCCATGGGTTCCACCGAGCGGATTCAAAACGTCGCGCGTCGCATTGCCAAGTGGCATCGCGCTGGTCATCAGATGGTGGTGGTGCCCTCGGCCATGTCTGGCGAGACCAATCGCTTGCTGGGCCTGGCCAAGGAGATCACCGATCGGCCCGACCCGCGTGAATTGGATCAGATCGCAGCCACGGGCGAGCAGGTCTCCGTGGGCCTGCTGGCACTGGCCCTCCAGAAACAAGGCGTAAAGGCCAAGAGTTATTCGGGCTGGCAGGTGCCCATCCGAACCGATTCGGCTCACACCAAGGCGCGGATTGAGTCGATTGATGATGTCCGTGTTCGCACCGACCTTGATGCGGGCTGCGTGGTGGTGATCACTGGCTTTCAGGGCATCGATGACGAAGGCTCTATTACCACGCTGGGGCGCGGCGGATCCGACACGTCGGCCGTGGCGGTTGCAGCGGCCTTGAAGGCTGAGGAGTGCCTCATTTACACCGATGTGGACGGCGTCTACACCACCGATCCACGAATTGTGGCCGAGGCCAGAAGGCTTGAGCGAATCACCTTCGAGGAGATGCTTGAGATGGCCAGCCTGGGCTCGAAGGTCTTGCAGATTCGGTCGGTCGAGTTCGCCGGCAAGTACAAGGTCAAGACCCGAGTGCTCTCGAGCCTGACCGACCCCGAGATGGACCTCGCCACCGAGGCCCAGTCTGGAACGTTGATTACCTACGAGGAAGACAAGACCATGGAACAGGCTGTTATCTCAGGCATTGCCTTTAACCGCGATGAGGCCAAGATCACCATTGCCGGCGTGCCCGACAAGCCTGGCATTGCATACAAGATTCTTGGGCCTGTGGCCGAGGCCAACATCGATGTGGACATGATCATTCAGAATGCCAGCCACGATGGCATGACCGATTTTTCATTCACCGTGCATCGCAACGAACTGGCCAAGGCGCTGGAGGTGATTGAGTCCAAGGTGCAGCCACAGATTCAGGCCCGGGAGATCACCAGCGACAATCAGATTTGCAAGGTGAGTGTGGTGGGAATTGGCATGCGTTCACATGTTGGGGTGGCCAGCGACATGTTCCAAACCCTGTCGGCCGAGGGCATCAACATTCAGATGATCTCCACCAGCGAGATCAAGATCTCGGTGGTCATTGCCGACAAATACATGGAGCTCGCCGTTCGAGCCCTTCACAAGGCTTTTGGGCTGGAGGGGCAGGCGGCCTGATCCCGAGTGCATTGCTGGGATAGAATCTGATAAACGGAGACGTGACCG
>JBEARM010000062.1:0-8060 GCA_041163175.1 Pseudomonadota bacterium
AGGCTTGACGCCAGATTTCTGGAAGCCCTCGAGCACCTTGAGTCGCTTGGCGATCTTCTTGATCTTGGCGTCGGAGGAGGTCTCGGCGAGGTCCTTGCGGAGTTGCTCGATTTCGCGCTCGAGATCGATGGAGGACAGGAGGGCGGCCACGCCCTCGGCACCCATCTGGGCCACGAATTCGCCATCGCCATACTGCTCGACCTTGGCGAGGTAGTCGTCCTCGGACATGATCTGGCCGCGCTTGAGCGGGGTCATGCCAGGCTCCACCACCACATAGGCCTCGAAGTACAGAACCCGCTCGATGTCGCGCAGGGTCATGTCCAGCACCATGCCGAGGCGGCTGGGCAAAGACTTCAGGAACCAGATGTGGGCCACGGGGCTGGCCAGCTCAATGTGGCCCATGCGCTCACGGCGCACCTTGGCCAGCGTGACCTCCACACCACACTTCTCGCAAATGACACCGCGGTGCTTCAGGCGCTTGTACTTGCCGCACAGGCACTCATAGTCTTTAACGGGGCCAAAGATCTTGGCGCAGAACAGGCCATCACGCTCGGGCTTGAAGGTCCGGTAGTTGATGGTCTCTGGCTTTTTGACCTCACCAAAGGACCAGGAGCGGATCTTGTCCGGAGAGGCCAGGCCGATGCGAATGGCATCGAATTGCTGATCCTGCTGAACCTGCTTGAATAGATCGAGTAGCGCTTTCATATTCTCAGTTCCTTTGTGATCAGTTGCGTTCGAGGTCGATGTCAATGCCCAACGAGCGGATCTCTTTGACCAGCACGTTGAAGGACTCCGGCATGCCAGCATCGATCACGTGGTCGCCCTTGACGATGTTCTCGTAGACACGGGTTCGGCCGGCCACGTCGTCGGACTTGACGGTGAGCATTTCCTGCAGGGTGTAGGCCGCGCCGTACGCCTCGAGGGCCCAGACCTCCATCTCGCCAAAACGCTGGCCACCGAACTGGGCCTTGCCGCCCAGCGGCTGCTGGGTGACCAACGAGTACGGGCCCGTAGAGCGCGCATGCATCTTGTCGTCGACCAGATGGTGCAGCTTGAGCATGTGCATGTAGCCCACGGTGGTGGTGCGGTCGAAGCCGTCTCCGGTGCGCCCGTCATAGAGCTGAACCTGGGTGCGGGTGAGGGTGAGGCCCACCTTGGCAGCGACATCATCGGGGTAGGCCAGCTGCAGCATCTGCCGAATCTCGTCTTCCTTGGCGCCGTCGAAGACCGGGGTGGCAAAAGGCACGCCATCCTGAAGGTTCTTTGCCAGCTCGACCACCTCGACATCCTTGAGGCCTGCAATGTCCTCGGGCTTGCCCGTGGCGTTGTAGACCCCTTCCAGGGCCTTGCGAAGCTCGGACACCTTGGCCTGACGCTCGAGCATCTCGCCAATGCGCTGGCCCAGGCCCTTGGCGGCCCAGCCCAGGTGGGTCTCGAGGATCTGGCCCACGTTCATCCGTGAGGGCACGCCCAAGGGGTTGAGCACGATGTCGACCGGGCGGCCATCAGCCATGTAGGGCATGTCTTCCACGGGAACAATCCGCGAGACCACACCCTTGTTGCCGTGACGGCCGGCCATCTTGTCGCCCGGCTGCAGACGACGCTTGACCGCGAGATAAACCTTGACCATCTTGAGCACGCCCGGGGGGAGTTCATCGCCCTGGGTGAGCTTGCGGTGCTTCTCTTGGTAGGCGAGGTCGAACTGATGGCGCTTCTGCTCCAGGGACTCCTTCAGGCCCTCGAGCTGCTGAGCAGCCGCCTCGTCCGACAGACGAATGTCGAACCAGTGGTAGCGGTCGAGGTCGGCGAGGTAATCGGCCGTGATGGGCGAACCCTTGGCGAGTTTCTTGGGGCCGCCATTTGCTGGCTGACCCAGCAGGAGTTTTTCGATCCGCTGGAAGGCGTCGGCCTCCACGATGCGAAGCTGGTCGTTGAGATCTTTGCGGTAACGGCCAAGCTCTTCATCGATGATCTGCTGGGCCCGCTTGTCGCGCTGGATGCCCTCGCGTGTGAAGACCTGGACGTCGATGACCGTGCCGCTCATGCCGGAGGGCACGCGCAGGGAGGTGTCTTTGACGTCGGAGGCCTTCTCACCAAAGATGGCCCGGAGCAGCTTCTCTTCAGGGGTGAGCTGGGTCTCGCCCTTGGGCGTGACCTTGCCCACGAGCACGTCGCCCGCCTGCACCTCTGCACCGATATAGACCACACCAGACTCATCGAGTCGGCCGAGTTGGCCTTCCGACAAGTTGGAGATGTCGCGCGTGATCTCCTCCGGCCCGAGCTTGGTGTCGCGCGAAAAGACCGAAAGCTCCTCGATGTGGATCGAGGTGTAACGGTCTTCAGCCACCACACGCTCAGAAATGAGAATGGAGTCTTCGAAGTTATAGCCGTTCCAAGGCATGAAGGCGACCAGCATGTTCTGGCCCAGGGCGAGTTCACCGAGGTCGGTGGAGGCGCCATCGGCCACCACATCACCACGCACCACAACATCGCCCTTGGTGACCACTGGACGCTGGTTGATGTTGGTGTTCTGGTTGGAGCGGGTGTATTTGATGAGGTTGTAAATGTCCACACCCGACTCGCCTGCACGTGTCTCGGCGTCATTGACCCGAATCACGATGCGGCGCGAGTCGACATAGTCGACCACACCGCCACGACGGGCCTGCACCACAGTGCCGGAGTCGACGGCGCAGGTGCGCTCAATGCCGGTTCCCACCAGTGGCTTCTGAGGCCGCAGGCAGGGAACGGCCTGTCGCTGCATGTTCGAACCCATCAGGGCGCGGTTGGCGTCGTCGTGCTCAAGGAAGGGAATGAGCGAGGCAGCCACCGACACAATCTGCGAAGGCGCCACATCCATGTACTCCACACGGTCGGGGCCCGACAGAGTGGTCTCACCATTGACACGCACCGAGACGAGGTCCTCGAGTAGGCGACCTTTGGCATCCATCTCAGCGTTGGCCTGGGCGATCACATAACGGCCCTCTTCGATGGCCGAGAGGTACTCGATCTGGTCGGTGACCACGCCATTGACCACCTTGCGATACGGCGTCTCGAGGAAGCCGTATTCATTGAGGCGGGCGTAGAGGGCCAGGGAGTTGATGAGGCCGATGTTCGGGCCCTCTGGCGTCTCGATGGGACAGACACGGCCGTAGTGGGTGGGGTGCACGTCGCGCACCTCAAAGCCTGCGCGTTCACGGGTCAGGCCGCCGGGGCCCAGTGCCGACACGCGGCGCTTGTGGGTGATCTCGGAGAGTGGGTTGGTCTGGTCCATGAACTGCGAGAGCTGGGACGAGCCAAAGAACTCACGAATGGCCGCAGAGATGGGCTTGGAATTGATGAGGTCGTGCGGCATGAGGTTGTCGGCCTCGGCCTGGCCCAGACGCTCCTTCACCGCGCGCTCCACGCGAACAAGACCGGAGCGGAACTGGTTCTCGGCAAGCTCACCCACGCACCGCACGCGGCGGTTGCCCAGGTGATCGATGTCGTCGATCTCGCCGCGGCCGTTGCGCAGCTCCACCAGCACCTTGATGGTGTCGAGGATGTCCTCGTTGGAGAGGGTCATCGCGCCGAGCACCTCTTCACGGCCCAGGCGGCGGTTGAACTTCATGCGGCCAACCTTGGAGAGGTCGTAGGAATCTTCACTAAAGAAGAGCCGATTGAAGAGTGCCTCCACGGCGTCTTCCGTGGGCGGCTCACCGGGACGCATCATGCGATAGATGGCCACGCGAGCCGAGAGCTGATCGGGCGTCTCGTCGAGCCGCAGGGTGGACGAAATATAAGGACCGTGGTCGAGGTCGTTGACATAGAGGGCCGAGAAATCTCGAACCTTGGCGTCGCGCATCTTGGCGAGCAGCTCTTCGGTGATCTCGTCGTTGGCCTTGGCCATGAGCTCGCCCGTCTCGGGGTCGATGAGGTTGGTGGCCACCACACGGCCCAGAAGGTAATCGTCGGGCACCGAGATGCGCTTTAAGCCCGCCTTCTCGATGTCGCGGATGTGCTTGGCATTGATGCGCTTGTCTTTGGGAACGACAACGTTTCCGTCCTTGTCGACGATGTCGAAGCGCGCCTGCTCGCCCTTGAGTCGCTCGGCCACGAGCTCCATCTGAGCGCCCTGGGGCATCAGCTGGAAGTGGTCGAAGGCAAAGAAGTGCGCAAGGATCTGCTCGGGCGTGAGGCCCAGGGCCTTCATCAGGATGGTGACAGGCATCTTGCGACGACGGTCGACCCGGAAGTAGAGGATGTCCTTGGGGTCGAACTCGAAGTCGAGCCAGGAGCCACGGTAAGGAATGATGCGGGCCGAGAAGAGCAGCTTGCCCGAGCTGTGGGTCTTGCCCCGGTCGTGCTCGAAGAATGCGCCAGGCGAGCGGTGCAGCTGACTCACGATGACACGCTCGGTGCCGTTAATGACGAAGGAGCCGGTGTCGGTCACCAGGGGCATCTCGCCCATGTAGACCTCCTGCTCCTTGACCTCTTTGATGGTGGGCTTGGCCGCCTCACGGTCGAGGATGACAAGCCGCACGCGCGCACGCAGTGGTGCCGCAAATGTAAGGCCACGCTGCTGGCATTCCTTCATGTCGAAGGGGGGCATGCCGAGCTGGTAGTGCACGAACTCGAGCCGTGCCATGCCGTTGTGGCTGGTGATGGGGAAGATGGACTGAAAGGCCGCCTGAAGGCCAGACTCGTCTCGAGTGTCCGGGGCCGTGTCGGCCTGGAGGAAGTCTCGATAAGACTGAAGCTGGGTCTCGAGCAGGTAAGGAACCTCCAACACCGGTGGGCGTTTTGCAAAGCTCTTGCGGAGGCGTTTCTTTTCAGTAAAGTTGTAGGCCATTCGGGTCCTCGGGGTCTGAAAAAGAAGGGACTGACTTGGCGATGTGGGCCTTCAGATGAAAGCCGCCATTGCGAAGACAGCCCCACCGGGCCAACGGCCCGGGGCGGCTGAATAAACGATTACTTGACTTCGACCTTCGCGCCGGCTTCCTCGAGCTGCTTCTTGAGGGCGTCGGCATCGGCCTTGGAGACACCTTCTTTGACGGCCTTGGGTGCACCGTCAACGAGGTCTTTGGCTTCCTTCAGGCCCAGGCCAGTGGCAGCACGCACCACCTTGATGACCTCAACCTTCTTGTCGCCTGCGGCTGCCAGCATCACGGTGAACTCGGTCTGCTCTTCAGCAGCCGCGCCACCTGCGGCTGCGCCGCCGCCAGCAGGCGCTGCAACAGCCACAGCCGTGGCTGCGGCGGACACGCCGAACTTGTCTTCCATCATTTTGATGAGCTCGGAGAGCTCCAGAACACTCATCGAACCAACTGCATCCAGGACATCTTCTTTGGTCATTGCCATGTTTAAAACTCCAAATAAAGGTTCAAAAGGTCGTGGTTGTTAGGCGCCAGCCTGCTCGCGCTGATCCCGAACAGCAGCGAGGGCCCGCACGAACTTCGTGGGCACCTCGTTGAGGGTCTGCACAAACTTGACGGTGGGCGCCTGCATGGTGCCGAGCAGCTTGGCCAACAACTCTTCGCGCGAGGGCAATGCGGCCAGGGCCTTGATTGCATTTGCGTCGACAGTGCTGTTGGGCAGCGCACCCGCTTTGATGACCAGCCGATCGTTGGCCTTGGAGAAGTCCTGGAGGACTTTCGCCACAGCAACGGGGTCTTGCGAGACACCGTAGATCAGCGGACCAACCATTTGGTCGGACAGCTTCTCGAACGGGGTTCCCGCAACGGCACGGCGCACCAGCGTGTTCTTAAGAACGCGCAGGTAGACGCCCGACTGCCGGGCCTTGCGGCGGAGCTCGGTCATGCTGGCAACATCCAGACCACGGTACTCCGCAACCACAATTGCTTGCGCCGTTGCCACCTGGGCAGTGACGTCGGCAATCATGGCTGCCTTTGCTTCGCGGTTTAATGCCACGGTTTGCTCCTACAAAAGCCTCGCAGGCCAATGGCCCTTGAGGCGGTTGAAACCGGCGACCTTCGAACCTTCCGGCGCGGCCCGCGAGGGCCTTGCCTTGTGTCTTCCGGGACCGCCATCTGCGTTGGGCTCAGTTCAACCTGAAATTAAGCGATGCCCCAACGGTCTTTGACAACCTGTTGGCCCCGCGCAGCACTGCCGCAAGGCCAACAGCCCAAAGTCTTCTATGCAGCCTGCTGCCCCAGCAGCGACTGCGTCTCTACTCGAATGCCGGGGCCCATGGTCGTGGAGACGGCCACCTTGCGAAGGTAGACGCCCTTGGACGACGATGGCTTGGCGCGATTGAGGGCATCGATGAGCGCCACGAGGTTGCTCTTCAATGCGCCGACCTCGAACGAGGCCTGACCGATCGTGCAGTGGATGATGCCGGCCTTGTCGGTGCGGTACTGCACCTGGCCTGCCTTGGCATTCTTCACGGCCGTGGCGACATCGGGGGTGACCGTGCCCACCTTGGGGTTGGGCATGAGGCCACGGGGGCCAAGGATCTGACCGAGTTGACCCACCAGGCGCATGGCGTCTGGAGAGGCAATGACAATGTCGAAGTTCATCTGGCCGGCCTTGATCTGCTCGGCGAGGTCTTCCATGCCGACGATGTCGGCGCCAGCGGCCTTGGCCTGGTCGGCCTTCTCGCCCTGGGCGAAGACGGCCACACGGGCTGTCTTGCCAGTGCCGGCGGGCAGCACCAGGGAGCCACGCACGAGCTGGTCTGACTTCTTGGCATCGATGCCGAGTTGAACCGCTACATCGACGGACTCGGTGAATTTGGCCGTGGCGCAAGATTTCGCCAGTGCAAGGGCCTCATCGGCGGTGTATGTCTTGGTGCGGTCGACCTGAGACCGAACCGCTGAAACGCGTTTAGAGAGTTTGGCCATGATTAGAGTCCCTCTACCGTGATGCCCATGCTACGGGCGCTGCCCGCGATGGTCTTGACCGCCGCATCGAGGTCGGCGGCCGTGAGATCGGGCTGCTTCGTTTTTGCGATGTCCTCGCACTGGGCGCGCGTGATCGAGCCGACCTTGTCGGTGTGGGGCTTGGGGGAGCCCTTGTCGATCTTGGCGGCCTTCTTGATCAGGATGGACGCCGGTGGCGTCTTCATGACGAAGGTGAATGTCTTGTCTGCGAAGGCTGTGATCACGCATGGAATGGGGAGGCCCGGCTCCATGCCTTGGGTCTGGGCATTAAATGCCTTGCAGAACTCCATGATGTTCAGACCGCGCTGGCCCAGGGCTGGGCCAATGGGGGGCGATGGATTCGCCTTGCCTGCAGGTACCTGCAGCTTGATGTAACCAATGATCTTCTTTGCCATGACGGCTCCTATTGCGAGTGCATGCGCGAGGCCTTACTTCTTGACCCTGCTCCTCAAAAACCGGCCGATGCTTCCGGCCGGGCCACTGCTAGAGTTTCTCGACCTGACCAAACTCCAGTTCCACTGGTGTCGAACGACCGAAGATCGTGACCGACACCCGCAGACGATTCTTTTCGTAGTTCACTTCCTCGACGTTGCCGTTGAAGTCGGTGAACGGGCCTTCCTTGACGCGGACCACCTCGCCTACCTCGAAGAGCACCTTGGGCCGGGGCTTCTCAACGCCCTCTTGCATCTGGGCCATGATCTTGTCGACCTCGGCCTGAGAGATGGGTGTGGGCTTGCTTGCAGTGCCGCCCACAAAGCCAGTGACCTTGTTGGTGTTCTTCACCAAATGCCAGGTCTGCTCATTCATGTCCATTTCGACCAGCACATAGCCTGGAAAGAAACGGCGCTCCGAGAGGGCCTTCTGGCCCCCACGAATTTCCACCACCTCTTCGGTGGGCACCAGAATCTGGCCGAATTGATCCTGCATGCCTGCACGGTCAATTCGTTCTTGGATGGCTCGGGCCACGCTCTTCTCCATGCCTGAAAAGGCATGTACGACGTACCAACGTTTGGTCATGGTCACTTCCATCCCAGCAACAAATCGTAGAGCACCCATTCCAGCGACTTGTCGGTCAGCCAGAGAAAGAGCGCCATCACAAAAACAAATACAAAGACGATGCCGGTGGTCTGGAGCGTCTCCTTGCGACTGGGCCAATGAACGCGCCGCGCCTCGGCCTGGGCC
>JBEARM010000063.1:0-7849 GCA_041163175.1 Pseudomonadota bacterium
CGAGGCTCGTCCAGAGTGGCAGATCGAGGCCAATGGGCTATTTGGCTGCTGCGCCACGAGGGTCATGGGCGCGGAACAGGCCAACAAGGAGAGAAGGGTTCGGCGGAACATCAGAGTCATCGGTTTCAAAGCCCAATTCTGGAACCTCTGGAATCGGTGACCCAGCAGCAAACTTTAGACGCGTTCAATGTTGCTGGGGCTTTGGAGCCGCGCGTCCGTGTCGTCCACGGGCTCTGGTTTCTCGTCCAGTTCAATCTACTCAAAACAAAAAGCCCACTTGCGTGGGCCTTTTGCTTCGAGATGGTGGAGCCGGCGGGAATCGAACCCGCGTCCGCAAGCCTTCCAAAGACAGTTCTACATACTTAGTCGGTCTATTTCAATTTAATCGAGTTGCTTAGCCGACAGACAGGCCGGCAACCGACGATCCGCTTGTTTTAGGCACCGAACCCACGGCTTATTCGGTGACGATCTGATGTGAATGACGCTGCAGTGGTTTGACCCACCCGGCCCATCAGCGTGCCGTTGCAGCGCTCGCTAGCCCTTAGGCTGCGAGAGCAAAACGCTCGTCGTTGGCGTTTATAGTTTTTCGACTGTATTTACGAGGGAATCGAGCCTCGGTATGCCCTGCACTCCTTCATTGCCCACGTCGAAACCAGGTCGGCCCCAATTTCAATGCGAAGGTGGAGTATTGACCCATCCCTCTGCTGACGCAAGCCTTTTTGACATGATTTTTCCAGGGCTGTGCACCACGGCATGGGGCTCGTGTTGTGTTGCACAATCAGGGCTATTGCATGTCACTTGCCGACCAGGAGCCTCACATGTCCAGCCTCTTTGATTCCCTTGCCCTGTCTGACCTCACCCTGCCCAATCGCATGGTCATGGCGCCGCTGACCCGCAGCCGCGCAGGGGCGGGCAATGTGCCCACCCCGCTCATGGCCACGTACTACGCCCAGCGCGCCACGGCCGGCCTGATCATTGCCGAGGCCACCCAGGTCTGCCCCGAGGGCCAGGGCTACATCTCCACACCGGGCATTCACTCGGCCGAGCAGGCCGAGGGCTGGCGGCTCGTGACCGATGCCGTGCATGCCGCGGGCGGCCGCATCTGCCTGCAGCTCTGGCATGTGGGCCGCATCTCGCACACGAGCCTTCAGCCCGGCGGTGCGGCGCCAGTGGCGCCATCGGCCATTGCAGCCGACATGAAGGCCTACACGACCGAGGGCTTCGTGCCTTGCTCCACGCCACGGGCTCTGGAGACGAGTGAACTGCCCGGGCTCATCGAGGCCTACCGTCAGGCAGCCCTTCACGCCCAGGCCGCGGGCTTTGACATGGTCGAGGTGCATGCGGCCAATGGCTACTTGCTCGACCAGTTTCTGCGGGACAAGACCAACCACCGCACGGACGCCTACGGCGGGTCCATCGAGAACCGTGCCCGTCTGCTGCTGGAGGTGGTCGATGCCGCGGCCACGGTCTATCCGGCGGGCCGGGTGGGCTGCCGGATTTCGCCGGTGTCTGGCTTCAATGACATCGATGACTCCAACCCCCAGCCCCTCTATGCCCATGTGGCCCAGGCCCTGGGCAGTCGTGGCCTGGGCTACCTGCACATCATTGAAGGCCAGACGGGTGGCCCGCGCGATGCCGACCAGCGGGTGGACTTCGCCGGCCTGCGCCGCAGCTTCAAGCAGGCGGGTGGCCTGTGCACGATGGTGAACAACGGTTACACCAAGGCCATGGCAGAGCAGGCGGTGTCCTCGGGGAGCGCCGACCTGGTGGCCTTCGGGGTGCCCTTCCTGGCCAACCCCGACCTGGTGGCCCGCTTCAAGCTCGATGCCCCGCTCAATGCGCCCGATGCCGACACCTTCTACGGGGGTGGCGAGAAGGGCTACACGGATTACCCGACCCTACCCCGCTGAGCACCCTCTGGGCGGGTTTTGGGCAGGTGGCATCGGCTGATTTGCCGGTTATTTCCGCTCGTGAGCGGTTTGAGCCCCCCGCACGCAGGGGGGTAGGGCTGCCGGCGGCAGGCGCTTAAAAGGGGTAAAATCGAGGGATTTTAAGAAGCCTCCATGGACTCCTTCGCCAAAGAAACCCTTCCCGTCAGCCTAGAGCAGGAGATGCGCCGCTCCTACCTCGATTACGCGATGAGCGTGATCGTGGGCCGGGCCCTGCCGGATGTCCGTGATGGCCTCAAGCCCGTGCACCGCCGGGTGCTGTTCGCCATGCACGAGCTCAACAACGACTGGAACCGCGCCTATAAGAAGTCGGCGCGCATCGTGGGTGATGTCATCGGTAAGTACCACCCCCACGGCGACTCGGCCGTCTACGACACCATCGTGCGAATGGCCCAGCACTTCTCGCTGCGCTACATGCTGGTCGATGGCCAGGGCAACTTCGGCTCGGTCGATGGCGACAATGCGGCCGCCATGCGCTACACGGAGATTCGTCTGGCCAAGCTGGCCCACGAACTTCTGGAAGATCTCGACAAGGACACGGTCGACTTCAGCCCGAACTACGACGGCTCTGAGAAAGAGCCGCTCATCATGCCGGCCCGCATTCCCAACCTGCTCATCAATGGCTCCTCGGGCATTGCGGTGGGCATGGCCACCAACATTCCGCCCCACAACCTCACCGAGGTGGTGGCCGGCTGCCTGCACCTGCTCGAGAACCCCGAGGCCACGGTCGACGACCTCATGGGCCTCATCCCTGCGCCGGACTTTCCCACCGCCGGCATCATCTACGGCGTGGAGGGTGTTCGCCAGGGCTACCGCACCGGCCGTGGCCGCTGTGTCATGCGGGCCAAGGTGCACTTTGAAGACATGGACAAGGGCTCGCGCCAGTCGATCATCGTCGATGAGCTGCCCTATCAGGTGAACAAGCGCTCGTTGCTCGAGCGCATTGCAGAGCTGGTCAATGAGAAGCGCCTGGAGGGCATCTCCGACATTCGCGATGAGTCAGACAAATCTGGCATGCGGGTGGTCATTGAGCTCAAGCGTGGCGAACTGCCCGAGGTGGTGCTCAACAACCTCTACAAGAACACCCAGCTGCAAGACAGCTTCGGCATGAACATGGTGGCGCTGGTCGATGGCCAGCCCCGCACCCTCAACCTCAAGCAGATGCTCGAGTGCTTCCTCTCGCACCGTCGCGAGGTGGTCACACGGCGCACGGTCTTTGAACTGCGCAAGGCCCGAGACCGCGGCCATGTGCTCGAAGGCCTGGCCGTGGCGGTGTCGAACATGGACGAGATGATTGCCCTCATCAAGGCCTCGCCCACGCCGGTGGAGGCGCGCGAGGGCCTGATGGGCCGAGCCTGGAAGGCCGACCTGGTAAGGGAACTCTTGGCCCGCGCGACCGAGACCACGGTGGCCGAAGCCTTCAAGCCCGATGGCTTGTCGGCTGCTTATGGTGCCCAGGCCGATGGCTATCGCCTGAGCGAAACCCAGGCCAACGAAATTCTTCAGATGCGTCTGCAGCGCCTCACGGGCCTGGAGCAAGACAAGATCGTCTCGGAGTACAAAGAGATCATCGAGAAGATCGCCGACCTGCTGGATATTCTCTCCAAGCCTTCTCGCATCACGGCCATCATGACCGAGGAGCTTCAGGCCATCACGAAGGAATTTGGCGATGGTCGTCGCTCGGTCATCGAGCTCAATGCTGAGGAATTCCAGACCGAAGACTTCATCACCCCACAGGAGATGGTGGTCACGCTCACCCACACGGGCTACATCAAGAGTCAGCCGCTCAACGAGTATCAGGCCCAGCGCCGGGGCGGTCGGGGCAAGACGGCCACGGCCACCAAGGAAGACGACTGGATCGACCAGCTCTTCATCGCCAACACCCACGACACCATCCTGGCCTTCTCCAACCGCGGCCGCGTGTATTGGCTCAAGGTCTGGGAGGTTCCCCAGGGCTCGCGCACCTCGCGTGGCAAGCCGCTGGTCAATGTCTGGCCCTTGGAAGACCAAGAGAAAATCACTGTGGTGCTGCCGGTGAAGGTCTTCTCCGACGACCACTTCGTGTTCATGGCCACGGCCCTGGGCACCGTGAAGAAGACACCGCTGTCGGCCTTTTCGCGGCCGCTCAAGCGCGGCATCATCGCCTGCTCGCTCGACGAAGGCGACTACCTCATTGGGGCCGCACTCACCGATGGCGCCCACGATGTCATGCTCTTTTCCGATGCCGGCAAGGCCGTTCGATTTGCCGAGGGCGATGTCCGCCCCATGGGCCGAGAGGCCCGCGGTGTGCGTGGCATGTTCCTCGAAGAAGGCCAGTCGCTCATCAGCATGATCGTGGCCGAAGACGAGGCGGCCTTTGTGCTCACGGCCACCGAGAATGGCTATGGCAAGCGCACGGTCATCTCCGAGCACACCCGGCATGGCCGGGGCACCAAGGGCATGATCGCCATTGCCACCAGCGAGCGCAATGGCAAGGTGGTCTCGGCCTGTCTGGTGCGCGAGGGCGATGAAATCATGCTCATCACCGACAAGGCCGTGGTGGTTCGCACCCGTGTCTCGGAGGTGCGGGCCCTGGGCCGCGCCACCCAAGGGGTCACGCTCATTTCCATCGACGAGGGCGCAACCCTGGTGGGCGTGCAGCGCATTGCCGACACGGGCGACCTCCCCGAGGTGGATGACGCCTCGGAGGCTGGCATGCCCGAAGGGGCCGACGACACCGATTCACCTGCTGCCAACTAGGGTGTGACAGACGCCCTTCTTCAGGTCTTCCTGATCGTCTCGGTCGGGATCCTGGTGGCATGGCTGGGCTGGATTGACGAGGCCTCGACCAACCTTTTTTCGAGCCTGGTGCTGCGGGTCTTCATGCCGGCGCTCCTCTTTCGCTCGATGGCTTCGGTCTCCTTTGAGTCGCTCAGCGTCACACCCATTCTCAGCTACCTCTCGGCTGGCCTGCTCATGTATGCCCTGGCCTTTGTGGTGGCCCGCTATTGGGGCCCGCGGGCCGATCGTCAGGAGTCGGTGGTGGGCCTGTCGGCCGCCACGGCCATCTGTGCCATCTTCTCCAACAACGTGATGGTGGGCATTCCAATCGTCAAGCTCTTCTATGGGCCTGAGGGCCTGGTGGTGCTGCTCACGGTGCTCTCGATGCATGCGCTCGTGCTGTTGGGCTTTGGCACCCTGGTCTTTGAACTGACCGCCAAGGGGCGCTCGCCGCAGAGCCGATGGCTGACGGCTCGCCAACTGGTGCAGACGGCGGTGCTGCACCCGGTGGTGGTGCCCATTCTGCTCGGCGTGGTGGTGAGTTACTTCGCCATTCCCATGCCCATCCTCATCGACTCCACGCTGGCCGCGCTGGGCCAGGTGGGTGTGCCCTGCTGCCTGGTGCTGCTGGGGGCCTCGGTCTTCCATGCCCGCAATCGGTTCCAGGCCCGAGGGGTGGGTCTGATCATTCTTTTCAAGCTCGCGCTCATGCCCGTGGTGGTTTTCGTGCTCGCCCAGTTTGTCTTTGAGTTGGAGCCCATGGCTGTGGCCGTGCTCACCACCATGGGTGCGCTGCCCACCGGTGCCAACCCGTACCTGCTCACCCAGCGTTACAACCAGGGCGTCTCCATGGCGGCCACGGCGGTGGCAGCCACCACGGCCCTGTCTGTAATTTCGCTACCCTATGTCTTGTCGCAGTTCGCCCATGTGAGATAACCCGTGCCCAGCCATCGCCCCTACAACTTCGCGCCCGGCCCTGCCACGCTGCCAGAGCCTGTGCTGGCGCGGGCGGCCGAGGAGATGGTGAACTGGCGGGGCAGCGGCATGTCGGTCATGGAAATGACCCATCGCGGCGCACTGTTCTCGGGCATTCATGAAAAGGTGCTCGCCGATTTTCGCAGGCTGCTCGCGCTGCCCGACACCCACGAGATTCTCTTCATGCAGGGCGGTGCCACGGCCCAGAACGCCATCGTCCCGATGAACCTGCTGGCCGCCAACCCCAAGTGCGATTACTTGAACACGGGGCACTGGTCGACGAAGTCTCTGGAGGAGGCGCGTCGCTACGGGGATATGCATGTGGTGGCCTCAGCCGAGACCGCGCAGGCTCTGGATGGCCAAGACTGTGGGGCCTTTGGCTACATTCCGCCCGTCCAGACATGGGCCCTGCGGCCCGATGCGGCCTACCTGCACATTTGTGGCAACGAGACCATTGGTGGCGTGGAGTTCCACGGCTGGCCCGACCTGGCCAGCCTGGGCGCTCCGAACGTTCCGCTGGTCGTCGACATGTCGAGCCATGTATTGTCTCGGCCCATGGATTTCTCATCGGTGGCGCTGGCCTACGGCGGTGCTCAGAAGAACATCGGGCCTTCGGGCCTCACCTTTGTCATTCTCCGGCGCGACCTGATTGAGTCTCGTGCGCCGGCCGCGATGGCAGTGTGCCCCTCGGTCTTCGATTACCGGAAGGTGGCGGCGAATCAGTCGCTGCTCAACACGCCCTCGACCTTTGCCATCTACATGGCAGGCCTGGTCTTTGAGTGGCTCGAGGCGCAAGGGGGCACACAGGCCATGGGCCGCATCAATGGCCAGAAGGCTGCCATGCTCTATGCCGCCCTGGATGGCTCGGACTTTTATCAGACCCGTGTGGCGCGTGCGGCACGCTCGTGGATGAACGTGCCCTTTTACCTGCCGGATGACCGCCTCTACGAGCCCTTCCTGGTGGGGGCCAACGACCGCGGCCTGCTCAACCTCAAAGGCCATAAGGCGGTGGGCGGCCTGCGTGCAAGCATCTACAACGCCATGCCCCTGGAGGGCGTGGCAGCCCTGGTCGATTACCTCCAGGCCTTCGAGAAGGAGCATGCATGACCCCCGAGATGCTCAAGTCCTTTCGAGACCGCATCGATGCCCTCGATGACCAGCTCATTGCCCTGCTCGCCGAGCGGTCTGCGATTGTGCAAGAGGTGGGCCGCAACAAGCACAAGGTGGGCGCGGCGGTGTTTCGGCCCGAGCGGGAGGTGGCCATCATCGAGCGGATGTGCGCGGCCAACCGTGAACTCAAAGGCCCACTGCCGGATCAATCCATTGCAGCCATCTGGCTCGAGATCATCTCCGGCTGTCGGGCGCTCGAGCGCGAGATGCGCATCTCTTACCTGGGCCCAGCCGGCACCTACAGCGAGCAGGCCGTGCGCGTCTTGTTTGGCCATCGTGCGGCCTACTTCCCTTGTGCCTCGCTTGATGAGGCGCTCGCCATGGCCGAGAAGGGCCTGGTGGATGTGGCGCTGCTGCCCGTTGAAAATTCCATTGAGGGCACGGTGGGCCGCACGCTCGACCTGCTCCTGAGCACCCCCTTGAAGATCAGCGCCGAGGTCTCGATTCCGATTCACCACCGGCTCTTGCATGCCACCGGCGAGACCAGCGCCGTGCGGCAGATCGTGGCCCATGCCCAGGCGCTGGCGCAGTGCCAGCAGTGGCTTGATGCCCATTGGCCCAAGGCCGATCGTGTGGCGGTGGCGAGCAACGGCCATGCCGCCGAGATGGCCTCGAAGGATCCGAGCCTGGCGGCCATCGCCGGCCAGGCCGCTGCCGAGCACTACAAGCTCCAAACCCTGGCCGACCGCATCGAGGATGACCCGAGCAACCGCACCCGGTTTGCGGCCCTCGGCGTCTTCGAGCCCGATGGCTGCGGCACCGACCAGACCTCGCTCATTTTGTCGGTGCCCGACAAGGCGGGCGCCATGCTCTCACTCATCGAGCCTTTGGCTCGGCATGGGGTGTCGATGAAGCGGTTTGAGTCTCGTCCGGCCCGCCAGTTGGGCAGCGGTGGATGGGAATACTTTTTCTACGTAGACCTGGTCGGGCACCGAGAGGATGCGAGCGTGGCTGCCGCCTTGGATGAGATTCGTGCCCGAGCAGGCCTCTTCAAG
>JBEARM010000064.1:0-7653 GCA_041163175.1 Pseudomonadota bacterium
TGATTCCCCTGCAGAGGCGCCTGGGGCGGAATCGCAAGTCGGTGCCGCAGTCGATGCACCGGAGAGCCCCGCGCCGCCCACTCCCCAGGACACCGACACCCCCAACGCCACAAGCCCCGAGGGCCGGATACAATCGTAGGGCTGTTGCGCGGGCG
This sequence comes from Pseudomonadota bacterium, assembly GCA_041163175.1. Taxonomy (GTDB): domain Bacteria; phylum Pseudomonadota; class Gammaproteobacteria; order Burkholderiales; family Burkholderiaceae_A; genus Hahnella. Next base: position 156 of record JBEARM010000064.1, read on the forward strand.
TCGTTCAATGGCAGGACCTGAGCTTCCCATGCTCAAGACGTGGGTTCGATTCCCATCGCCCGCTCCACTTCCGCGCTGCAAAAAACCCTTGTGCCATCTCGGAAACCCGACTACACTCCAAAAGTTGTTTCCTTTTCGCTGCCCCATGCGCTGATTGATTTCCTTGTTTTAGGGCGGCCCTTTACAGAAAGCCACCCTTGAAATCATTCGCTGATCTCGGCCTTGCCGAGCCCATTCTTCGTGCCGTTGCGGCCGAGGGCTACACCAACCCCACCCCCATTCAGGCTGCCGTCATTCCGCTCATGATGTCTGGCAAGGATGTCCTTGGCATCGCGCAGACAGGCACCGGAAAAACTGCGGCCTTTGTGCTGCCTTTGCTTCATCGATTGGTGGCCCTCAAGCAGTCGGGTGCCACCCTCATGCCCAAGTCGTGCCAGGCCCTGGTGCTGGCCCCCACCCGTGAGCTCGCAGGCCAGATCGTCGAGAGCATCCGAACCTATGGCAAGTTTCTTCGCCTCTCGACAGCACTGGTCGTGGGCGGCGCCAAGGCCGGTCCACAGATTCGGGCCCTGATGCCTGGCGTGGACATCCTGGTGGCCACGCCCGGACGCCTCACCGACCATCTTCAATCCAAGCATGTTCGCCTGGACCAAACGCAGGCCGTGGTCCTGGACGAAGCCGACCAAATGATGGACCTCGGCTTCATGCCCCAAATTCGAGATCTGCTCGCCCGGCTGCCCCGCCAGCGCCAGACCTTGCTGCTCTCGGCCACCATGCCCAGGGAGATCCGCGGCCTGGCCGACCAGTTCCTCAACCAGCCCCAAGAGATCTCGGTCGCACCGACATCCAAGCCCATCGAGCGCATCGAGCAGTCCTTGCTCATGGTCGACCCAGGCAAGAAGCCCGACACACTCGTGGAACTGCTCGCCGATGACGCCATCGATCAGGCCATCGTGTTCGTTCGCACCAAGCACGGCGCCGACCGCGTGCAGCAGGTCGTCAAGCATGCAGGCCATTACAGTGTGGCCATCCACGGCGACAAGACCCAGGGTCAGCGCGACCGAGCCTTGGCCATGTTCAGAGAGGGAAAGATCAAGGTGCTCGTGGCCACCGATATTGCTGCGCGCGGCATCGACGTGGACGGCGTGAGCCATGTCTTTAACTACGACCTCCCCAATGTGCCCGAGGCCTATGTGCACCGTATTGGTCGCACGGCGCGGGCTGGCCGCAGTGGACATGCCATTTCTTTGTGCGACAAGAGCGAAATCGGCCTGGTCCTCCAGATCGAGCGACTCACCGGTTCGAGGCTCCTGCCCGACAGCGTGCGCAACACCCGCCCGCCCTCACGCAGGCCTGCCGGGAAGTCTTTTGGCGCCAAACGCGCTGCCAATGACCGCGTGATTCCAGGCGGCGCCAAACCGGCTGCCCGCCGTCCAGCAGGCAATCGTGGGTTCAGCGGTGGAAAGCGGGCAGCCTAACCAGCGGCTGCCGCTTTTTCCGCTCTCGTCGGGGCTCTTTCCCGACGGGCTGCTGGCGTTGCGGATCTTTGAAATCCGTTACCTCGACATGATCAAACGGTGCCTTCGTGAGAAGACGCCGTTTGTCGTTGTGAGACTGCTCGAAGGCCGTGAGGTGGATGCCCCAGCAGAGACGGTCTCATTCGAGGCCGTTGGGTGCTTGGCCGAATGCCTCGAGGTCGACGCCATCACGCCCGCGCTGCTCACCGTTCGGGCCGCAGGCACGCACCGCGTTCAAGTGCAGGGCTTTGAGAAGGGCCGATATGGGCTCTGGTCGGGTGACGTGACCCAACTGCCAGACGACACGCCAGTGCCCATCCCAGCCGACTGTACCCATGCCGTCGATTCCCTCGGACAGCTCATTGCAGACCTACAACGCCAGGGGGTTGCACCCGAGCAAATGCCCATCTTGGCGCCCTACCGGCTCGATGAGGCCGGGTGGGTCGCAAACCGCTGGGCGGAAATTCTGCCCTTCGGACCAGGCCAAAAGCAGGCATTATTGTTGGAGGACGACCCTGTTGCCCGGCTGCAGACCGTCTGCCGATGGATGGGCGGCCTGCGAGGCCCCACATGAAAGAAACCCAATGAGCCTTCATCAAAAACTGCTGGCCCGAGCGGCCGCCAACCAGCCCATTCGCGTCGGCCTCATCGGTGCGGGCAAGTTTGGGTCGATGTACCTCTCACAGGTGCCGCGAACCCCTGGTGTGCACCTCGCCTGCATTGCCGATCTCTCACCCGATGCAGCCCGAAAAAATCTTGCCAGGGTCGGCTGGTCCGATGGGCAGACACAGGCCCGCTCCATTGATGAGGCAATTGCAAACGGACAAACCCATCTCACCGACAACTGGGAGCAGCTCGTCCGGCACCCCCAGATCGATGTCGTGGTCGAGAGCACTGGAAACCCCATCGCCGCCGTCGAGCACATCCTGGCCGCCTTCAAGGAGGGCAAGCATGTGGTCAATGTCACGGTGGAGGCCGACGCATTCTGCGGCCCTATTCTCGCCAAGCGCGCAGCCGAGGCAGGCCGCATCTATTCCCTGGCCTTTGGCGACCAGCCCGCACTCATCTGTGACTTGGTGGACTGGGCCCGCACCTGTGGCTTTCCAGTGGTGGCGGCTGGCCGTGGCCACAAGTGGCTCCCACACTTTTGTGAATCCACACCCGAAACCGTATGGGACAACTGGGGTCTGACGCCTGAGCAGGCAGCCCGTGGGGGGCTGAACCCGAAAATGTTCAACAGCTTCTTGGATGGCTCCAAGCCCGCCATCGAATCGACTGCAGTGTCCAATGCCTGCGGACTCGATGTTCCGAGCAATGGTCTTTTGTATCCACCAGCCAGCATTGCCGACATTCCCTTCGTCACGCGGCCCCGCAACGAGGGCGGTGTGCTCGAGAAGAAGGGGATGGTCGAGGTGATCTCATCGCTCGAGACCGACGGACGAGAGATTCCCTACGAGATCCGCATGGGGGTGTGGGTCACGGTCGAGGCCGAAACCGACTACATCAAGAATTGCTTCGAAGAGTACAAGGCGCACACCGACCCCTCGGGCCGTTACTTCACGCTCTACAAACGCTGGCACCTGATCGGCCTAGAGGTGGGTCAGTCGGTGGCGAGTGTGGCCCTTCGGGGTGAAGCCACAGGAACAGCCTCCGCCTGGCGGGCCGATGTCGTGGCCACCGCCAAGCGAGACCTTCGCCCCGGAGACCTTCTGGATGGTGAGGGTGGCTTCACGGTCTGGGGCAAGCTGCTGCCAGCGGCCACCTCAAAGCAGATGAAAGGGCTGCCCTTGGGCCTTGCCCATGGCATCAAGGTCACACGGCCCGTGGCCAAGGGTGCATCCCTGTCTTGGGACGACGTCGAGGCCGTCGACTCCCCGGCTCAGCGGCTTCGCCAGGAGATGGTGCAGCTATTCTCTTGAGAGCAGCGACTCCCAGCGCTGCATCGAGGCCTGGTATGAAGCCTCTTTGGCCTGGAGTTCGGTGGTGAGACGAGCAACCTCCTCGGGGGCGCCACGGTAGAGCGCAGGATCCGCCAGCAACGCCTGTAGCCGGTCCATCTCTGCCTCCTGGGCCTCGATCTGGCCAGGCAACTGCTCCAATTCCTTGCGCTCCTTAAAGCTCAAGCCCGATTTTGTCACGGCCACCGCAGGCTTCGACACCGATGCCTGGTGAGAGGGTTCTGCCCTCTTCTTGCCGGGCTTGGGTGCTGGCGCGACTGGCCCTGAGCGGCTGCGTTGCAAAAGGTAATCCTCCACCCCGCCCTGGTACTCGCGCCACAGCCCATCGCCCTCTGCAGCCAGAATGCTCGTGGCCACATTGTCCACAAAGCGTCGGTCATGGCTGACCAGAAAGACAGTGCCGTTGTATTGGAGGAGCAGGCCTTCGAGCAGTTCAAGGGTGTCGATGTCGAGGTCATTGGTGGGCTCATCAAGCACCAAGAGGTTGGCCGGTCGCGCAAACAGACGCGCCAGCAAGAGTCGATTTCGCTCGCCGCCCGAGAGGCTGCTGACTGGCGACCCTGCCCGCTCGGGAGAAAACAAGAAATCTCCAAGGTAGCCCTTCACGTGCTTGCGCACCCCGTCGATCTCGACCCACTCGCTGCCTGGGCTGATGGTGTCGGCCAGGCTGCTCTCGAGCGAGAGCCCCTCGCGCATTTGGTCGAAGTAGGCCACGGAGAGCCGCGTGCCCAGCTGCACACGTCCAGCATCGGGCTTGAGCTGGCCCAGCAAGAGCTTGAGCAAGGTTGTCTTGCCCGCGCCATTGGGGCCCATGAAGGCAATCTTGTCGCCACGCAGAACGGTGGTGGTCAGACCATTCACGATGCGTCGACCGCCAAATGAGATCGAGACATCCTGAAGGTCGGCCACCAGCTTGCCACTCTGCTCCCCACGGGAGACCGCCATGGCCACCTGCCCCACCTGTTCACGGCGTTCACGGCGCTGCTCCCGCAGCACCGAAAGCCGCTCAAGCCTTGCCACACTCTTGGTGCGACGTGCCTCCACGCCCTTGCGAGACCAAGCCTCCTCCTGGGCCAGCAGCTTGTCGGCCCGGGCACTCGCAAGCGCTTCCGAGGCCAGCTCCTGCTCCTTCTGGACTTCATAGGCGGCATGGTTGCCCGGATACGTTCGGAGCAGGCCCCGGTCGAGCTCAACAATGCCTGTGCAAACGCGGTCGAGGAAGGATCGATCGTGGGTGACGAACAGCATGGTCAGGCCCAGGTCGATCAGGAGTGTCTCGAGCCACTCAATGGCATCAAGGTCCAAGTGATTGGTGGGCTCATCGAGCAGCAGCAAATCTGGCCGAGCCACCAGTCCACGGGCCAGGGCCACCCGCTTCTGCTGGCCCCCAGACAGCATGTTCACCATCGGGTCGGCTTCAAGGCCCATGCGTTCCAGAGTCTCTGCCACCCGTTGCTCCCAAGCCCATCCCTGATGGGTCTCGAGCTGGTCCTGTAACCAGGCCAGTCGTGCGTGACTTGCCTCACCCTCCGAGGACATGCTCACCTGCTCGTACTCCTCGCGCATGGCCTTTACATCGGCAAGCCCCTGCGACACGGCCTCAAAGACCGACTCCTGCTCGCCAAAGATGGTTTCTTGTGGCACGTAGACCACTCGGAGGCCTTGCTGCCGCTGGATGAGGCCATCGTCGAGGGTCTCAAGCCCGGCCATGACACGCATGAGGCTCGACTTTCCGGTGCCGTTGCGTCCGATGAGACCGAGTCGGTCACCTGCCTCGATGGAGAGATTGGCGCGGTTGAGGAGCGGCCAATGGCCAAAGGCGAGCTGCGCGTCCGACAGTGTAAGAAGAGACATGCTGGATTATCGACGATCCAGGTGCTGGCCAAGCCAGCGCAGGACGAGCGGTGCCATGGCACGCGCAAATCCCACATGGCCACCACGCCGCGGCTGCCAGGAACGAATACGACCGTCTGTCTGTTGCAGCAGCCAGTCTGGATTCGGCAGGCTGGCTGCAGGCACCAGGGGGTCATTCAGAGGATTGATCAACAAGGAAGGTCGGGCAACTTGCGCAAGCACTGGCGCAGCCGAGGCCAGCTGCCAGTAGTGATCCACGCCCTCAAACCCATGCAGTGGGGCTGTGAAGGCGTCATCAAACTCGCGCAGGGTGCTGGCCCGCATCACGCGGGAAAGATCAAAGAGCCCCGGGAACTGCGCATGCTTGGCCAAGGCTTTTCGGCGCATGGTCTGCAAAAAGAGCCGTCCGTAAATCAATCGGTTCAGGCCTGTGTCGATGGCTGCGCCCGCAGCCGCCAGGTCGAGCGGCGCTGACAACGCGGCCACGGCCATGAGCCGCTCGGGCACATGCAAGCCACTGCCCAGCCAGCGCATGAGTGCATTCCCCCCGAGCGAGACACCCACCGCCAAGAGGGGGGCCGCATGCGCTGTCGCGAGCCGACCGAGAATCCAGTCCATCTCTTGAATGTCACCCGCATGATAGGCCCGGGGCTGACGGTTGAGCGCTCCGGAGCAGCCCCTGAAATGGGCCACCACCGCCGGCCAGCCAAGGTCTCGGGCTGCTGCGGCCAGGGCTACCGCATAGGCACTTCGAGAGGACCCCTCCAGGCCATGAAAGATGACCAGCAGCGGCGCAGGCGGCGCATCCGCTGCTGCGGATCGCTGACCGCCAAGCGACCAGTCCAGGTCGATGAAGTCGCCATCGGGCGTATCCCAACGCTCGCGTGCCCACACCACATGCCTCAGGTTGGGCCAGACGGCCGGCAGGATGGTTTCGAGATGCGCCCGCATCAGATTCTCACCCGGGCCCGTCCAAGCCCGCGGCCTGAAAACCAGCGCCAGCCCAGCACCATCGCCAGAAGGAAGATGTAGACCACCGCAGCCAGCCATCCACCGGCAGCACCCAGGCCCAGACCTGGCGCGTTGGCCACCCAGCCTTGGCCGGGCAAGAAGGCTAGAAAATGGGTCAAGGGCACGAATACACCCCAAGACAGCAGAAGCAGCAGGATTGCGGGCACCCGGGTGTCGCCCGCGCCGCGCAGACAGAAGACCGACCCGATGTAGAGGCCATCGAAGACCTGGTAGCAGGCGGCAATGATGGCCAGCCAGGCGGCCAGACGAATGACCTCGGCCGCCTGCGGGTCCGACGCCGGAATGAAGAGGGACGCCAACGGTCCTCCGGCCAAGGCCAGCACCAGGCCCACCCCCAGCATGTAAAGGGTGGTCAGGCCAATGACGCGGTTGCCAACCCGACGCGCCCATTGCCGCTCGCCCGCGCCGATGGACTGGCCCACCAGGGTGGTGCCCGCTTTGCCCAGGCCAACCGCCGGCATGTAGGCCACCGAGGTGAGCATCATCACGATCTGCGTGGCAGCCCCCTCAATGCCACCGAGGCGAGCGACCATGGCCTGAAAGGCGGCCAGGCCCAGCACATCGAAGGCAATCGAGAGACCAATTGGAAAGCCAAAGGCCGCGAGGCGAAGCACCCGGGCCACGTTCGGGCGCCAGACATGCCGGGACCAAAAACGCCGTGCATAACGCTCGCCCGTGAACAACATCAAGGCCAGGCCAAGGCCGCAGGCCACCGAGGCGGTGGTGGCCCAGGACACGCCGGCAACGCCCATGTCCAAGCCCCAAATGAAGCAGGCATTGAAAATGGCATTGAGTACGACCACCAGACCATTAACAGCCAAAGCCATCCGCGGCTGCCCAATGCCCATGAAGAAGGACAGCACGGCCGTAAGGGCCACCGAGAGCGGGCCACCCGCAAACCGCGGTGCCCAGTAGTCGACTGCAGCGGCCTCCACGCCTGCGGGCAGTCCAAAATGGGGGATCCAGGCCGCACCGGCCAGCACCATGAGACCAAAGGGCAGCACTGTGAAGAGGGAGAGCCAGAGGCCCGTCCAGACGGCCCGAGCCGCCTGACGCGGCCGACGGGCACCCACGGCCTGCGCCGCCATGGTCTGCACGCCCATGCCCATTCCGGTCATGAGCAGAAGCAGCCCCAGA
>JBEARM010000065.1:0-7505 GCA_041163175.1 Pseudomonadota bacterium
GCCGCCGTGCACGGCGGGGTGGAGCGTCTTGACTCGACCATCGAGCATTTCTGGGAAGCGCGTGATGTCCTCCACCGGGGTCACGGGCAGGCCAGCTGCCTGCAAGGCCTGGGCGGTGCCACCGGTGGAGATGAGCCGGATGCCTTTTTGGTGAAGCGCCTTGGCGAAGTCGACCACGCCGGTTTTGTCTGAGACCGAGAGCAGTGCCCGGCGCACGGCCAGGCGGTTTGGACGTGGGCTGGTCAGGGCATCTGCTGGCAGGTTGGGCATGCGGTGTCCTCAGATCTCAATGCGGTGTTGGGTCATTTTCTTGCGCAGGGTATTGCGAGAGAGGCCGAGCATCTCTGCGGTCTTGCTCAGGTTGCTGTCGCAGCGGGCCAGGGCATAACGAATGAGGGGGCGTTCCATGGCCTCGACCACCATGTCATAGAGGGCGTGGGGCTTCTGCGCGCCAAGGTTCTCGAAATAGATGTCGAGGTTCGCCACAAGCGCGTCCTCGAGCCTGGGCGGTGGTGATGCCTTCATGCTGCCAGCGCCTCCTCGAAAAATGCAGCCACCTCTGCCAGTTGGGACTCGGGCGTTTCGGCTGCGAGGATCAACTGCCGGAAGGCCTTGCTGCCGGGCAGGCCCCGCAGATACCAGCCAATGTGCTTGCGTGCCGAACGCACGCCGCGTTCTTCGCCGTAGAAGGCATAGTGATCGAGCAGGTGGCCGTGCAGCCAGCCGTGAATGTCGGCATCGGTGGGGTCGGGCAGTTGCTTGCCTGTCTCTAAATAGTGGTGAATCTGACGGCTGATCCATGGCCGACCTTGGGCGGCTCGTCCAATCATGACGGCGTCTGCGCCGGTGTGCCGCAGCACGGCCGCGGCTTTTTCTGGCGTGGTGATGTCGCCGTTGGCCACCACCGGAATGCGCACGCGCGATTTCACCTCGGCAATGGTGTCGTACTCGGCCGCGCCCATGAACTTGTCGGCCCGGGTTCGGCCATGCACGGTGAGCATGGCCACGCCAATGTCTTCGGCCATGGCCGCGATGCTTGGCGCATTGCGATGTGCATGGTCCCAGCCGGTTCGAATCTTGAGGGTCACGGGCACACGATCGCCCGCCACCGCCCGCACTGCGGACACGACGTGCTCGAGGATGTCTCGAACCAGGGGCTCGTCTTGCAGCAGGGCGGAGCCCGCAGCCTTGTGGCAGACCTTCTTGGCCGGGCAGCCCATGTTGATGTCGATGACCTCAGCGCCCCTCGCCACATTGAACTGGGCGGCCTGGGCCAGCATGACCGGATCGGCGCCCGCGATTTGAATGGCCTTGGGAGAGGGCTCACCATCGTGGTTGATGCGCCGACTGGTTTTTTCCGTGGCCCAGAGCAGGGCATTGGAGGCCGCCATTTCGCCCACGGCATAGTCGGCGCCAAGCCGCTTGCAGAGCTGCCGAAAGGGCCGGTCGGTGACGCCCGCCATGGGGGCAATAAAGACCCGGTTCTGGAGCCGGTGGGGCCCCAATTGCAAGGCGGGCCGACTCATGAGGCGGTCTGGGTCATGAGGTCTTCAATGGCATCGATGGCCACGGGGACCCCGCGTGTGATGAGTTCGCAGCCGGTGGGGGTGACCACCGCGTCGTCTTCAATTCGAATGCCCACATTCCAGAAATCCTCGGAGATGTCGTCGGCCGGCTGAATGTAGAGGCCCGGCTCGATGGTGAGGACCATGCCTGGGGCCAAGGGTTGACGATAGTCGCCCACATCATGCACGTCGAGCCCGAGCCAATGCCCGGTGCGGTGCATATAGAACCGGCGGTAGGCGCCCGACTCAATGGCAGCCTCTGCGCTCTGCGCAGGCAGCAGGCGCAGGTCGATCATGCCCTGGGCCAGGACCTTCACAGCCGCATCGTGCGGGTCGGTGAAGGCTGCACCGGGCCGTGTGGCCTCGACGGCGGCCTCTTGTGCCGCCAGCACCAAGGCATAGCAGTCGCGCTGTGCGCTGGTGAATCGGCCCGAGACGGGGAAGGTGCGGGTGATGTCGCTGGCATAGCCATCAAGCTCGCAGCCCGCGTCGATGAGCAGCATCTCACCGGCTCGCATGCGTCGGTCGCCAGCGCGGTGATGCAGGATGCAACTGTGCGGGCCGCTGGCCACGATGGATCCATAGGCCACCGACTGTGCACCCTCGCGTCGGAAGTCGGCAATGAGGCCGGCCTCAATTTCGTACTCGGCCATGCCGGGCCGGGTGGCCTGCATGGCCCGCACATGGGCGGCCGCAGAGATGCCTGCGGCCTTGGCCATGGTCTCGAGTTCGGCAGCATCTTTGATGAGCCGCAGGCCCGCCACGAGATCGCCGGCATCCAGAAACTGATGGGGTGCGACCACACCGCCGCGGGCCTGGGCTCGGGCCAGCTCCATCCAGCTGCGGGTGCGCTGATCGAGCTCGGATGAGGCGGCCAGTGGCAGCACCAGGGTGCTGCAGTTCTTGAGGTGGGGCCGCAGGATCTCATCCAACTGCGCTACCGGATGGGCCGCATCCATGCCGAACTGCTCGGCCGCCCGCTCAGGCCCGACCCGCACGCCATCCCAGATCTCTCGCTCCAGGTCGCGTGGCCGACAAAAGAGAAGGTCTTGATGGTCTCCCTGGCTGCTGATGACCATGACCAGCCAGGCCTCAGGCTCCGGAAAGCCCGTGAGGTAATAGAAGTCGCTGCTGAAGCGAAATGCGAATGGGTTGTCTCGGTTGCGAATGATCTCCGTGCCGCTGGAGAGGATCACCACCGCACTGGCCTGGCCATTGGCTCCTAGCACGGCCCGGGCGAGTGCGTCTCGGCGTTGTCGATGCTGCTGACCGTGGGGTGGTCCCGAGACGGGCAGTGGCAATAGGTGTGCAGGGAGGCTCATGACAGGGATGGTCTCCCCCTTGAGAGGCTGTGGTCAAGCGCAGCCAGTCGCTCAGGTGTTCCCACGTCCATCCATTGGCCTGCGTGCAGGCTGCCTCGCAGTCGGCCCTGGGCCATGGCCTCGTGCAGCAAGGGTGCCAGCGGCGCACGCGCATGGGGTGGTGTGTGGTCGAAGAGGGATGGCCAGAGCACAGATAGGCCCGAGTAGGTGAGCCGGGTGGTTGCAACATCGCGCGGGCAGACCTGGCCATTGGGCTGCAGTCCGAAGTCACCTTGTGGATGATGGTCTGGGCTGGGGACCAAGACCAGGTGCCCCAGGGTGTTGTCGACGGTCTGGCCCAGGTGCCGGGCCTGAGCGACATCCCAGTCTGAAAAGACATCGCCGTTGATTAGCAGAAAAGGTGCTCGGGTTTCCCCCCAGGGCCTGGCCGTGGCGATGCCGCCAGCGGTCTCCAGGGCGCCGGCGGGCTCATGGCTGTAGCGAATCTGAAGGCCCCAGGCCGCCCCCGAACCGAGCGCCGACTCGATCTGCCCACCCAGGTGGGCCAGGTTGATCACCACCTCGGAGAATCCTGCCTGGGCGAGTCGCTCCAGGTGCCAGACCACGAGGGGCTTGCCGCCTGCCAACAACAGGGGCTTGGGGGTGTGGTCGGTGAGCGGGCGCATCCGTTCGCCACGCCCGGCTGCGAGGATCATGGCCTTCATCGTTGCCTCAAGGCCGTGCACCCATCAGAAGGTGAACTGGGCGGTGGGCGAGACATTCCCCAGTCGGTCGAGCAGGCGGGCGAGCCCCGCGAGTTCGTGGTAGCGGTGGGCTGCCTTGGTGGCGTAGGCAAGCACAGCGGGTATGTCCTTCAGGTAATGCGCCTTGCCGTCTCGGTGGGCGAGTCGAGCAAAGATGCCCAGGACCTTTAAGTGTCGCTGCAGGCCCATCCATTCGAAGTCTTCCCAGAAGTCGGCGAAATCGGATGGCACGGCAATGCCCGCGCGGCGGGCGTCTTCCCAATAGCGAATGGCCCAGTCAATCTGCTCGGCCTCATCCCAGACCACATAGGCGTCTCGCAGCAGTGAGACCAGGTCGTAGCTCAGGGGTCCCACCACTGCATCTTGGAAGTCGAGAATGCCGGGCTGCCCATCTGGGGCGAGTGTCTCGGGCAGCACCATCAGGTTTCGGCTGTGGAAGTCGCGGTGCACGATGACCTGCGTTTGTGCGAGGGCCCGATCGGCCAGGTGCACCATGGTCTGGTTCAGCATCTGGGCCTCATCGGCCGAGAGTGTCTGGCCCAGGTGGGTCTCGACATACCAGGTCTGGAACAGGCCCATCTCGTCCAGGAGCTTGGTGCGACTGTAGGCGGGCAGCCGAGGGCTGTTTGTGGGCTGTTGGACTCCCCAGGCCTGCAGTCGAACCAAGGACTGCCAGGCCGACTGATACAGCGGCCGGGCGGTGCTCGGCGTGAGGTGCGGCAGGTAGGGTTCGTTGCCGAAGTCTTCGAGCAGGAGAAAGCCCTGCGGCTTCGAGACACTCAGGCGGCGAGGGACTCGAAGCCCAGCCCGTTCAAACAGGTCGGCCACTTGTAAAAAGGCATCCAGGGGCTCGAGCTCGGGCGGTGCGTCCATGAGAATGCAGCTGCCGCCACCGGCATTGGCCACGCGAAAGTAACGCCGAAAGGACGCATCGGCCGAGGCTGGGGCGAGGCTTGCGACATCGATGTCTGCAAACTGCGAGAGCCAGTCGGCTGCAGCCAGGCGGCGCGGATCAGGGGTGGGGGGCATGGGCAAAGATGTGAGGAGACGCTTCGTTCCTATAATAGAACATGCGCCTTGTTCTGCCCCTGCTGTTGGGTGCCATCACAGGAACCAGCTTTGCTGCTGAATGCTCCCTTCGGGCAGATGTCGGCCAAGGCCTCCGGGTGGACCCGCGGCTCTCTCTTCAGGCCCCCGCGAGGGTCGGCCTCACCGACAGTGAGACCCCGATGTATTTTTTTGGGGAGACCCTCGACGGTCAGGTCGACGACACCATCACGCTGGTCAACAAGGCCGAGATGCGGCAACTCGGTACCTCGCTCAAGGCCGATCGCATCGATTTCGACCTGGTGCCCAACCGCATCCGGGCCGAAGGAAACGTTCAGCTCTTCCGAGAGGGTGAACTCTTCACTGGCCCCAAGCTCGACCTCAAGCTCTCGACCATGCAGGGCCGCTTTGATGATGTGACCTACGAGATCTCGGCCATCAATGGCCGTGGCCAGGCCAATGCAGCGGAGTTCCTTCAGCCCAAGGCCACCCGCCTGATCGATGCCCTCTACACCACCTGCCCGAAGGACCGTCCGGCCTGGACGGTTCAGGCCCGTACCATGCTGGTGGACCAGATTCGTGAGGTGGCCGATGCCGAAGGCGCCGTGCTCACCTGGGGTGGTGTGCCGCTTCTGAACATGGGGGACATCTCCTTTGCCATCTCCGATCGCCGACGCACAGGCCTCCTGCCGGCCTCTTACTCCTATTCGTCGCGCCTGGGCCTCGAGCTCACGGTGCCGTTCTACTGGAACATCGCTCCGAACCGTGACATGACCCTCTACCCCAAGCTGGTGCCACGCCGAGGCGTTCAACTGGGGGCAGAGTTTCGGTACCTGAGTGATCGCCACCTTGGCGTGGTGGGCGTGGAGTCGTTGCCGCACGACCGGGTGGCGGGGCGGTCTCGCTCATTGGGCAGCCTGGTGCACACCACGCGTCTGGCCCCGAACCTCTCCATGGGCCTCAACATCACTCGGGTGTCGGACGACGACTACTTTGCAGACTTCGGTGGCTCCCTTCTAGCCGCCTCGCAGCGAACGCTGCCGGCGACCCTGTCGCTCACCAGCAACCAATATGGCTGGGCTGTGACCGCGGCTGCCCAGGAATATCAGTTGCTGCAGGACCGCGCCGCGCCTGTGCTGGCGCCCTACTCGTGGATGCCCAAGGTGGCTGCCAGCCGGACCGAGCGGGCCATTCAGGTGGGGGGGGCTGCGGGGCCATTGATCGATTGGGGTGGTTATGCGGAGGCTGCTGCCTTCCGGCATCCCACCCTCGCTGAGGGCAACCGCTTTGTGATGACCGGTGCGGTGAGCTCGCCAATGATGCTGTCCTTTTTGGATGTCACGCCCAAGATTGGCCTGCATGCCACGCACTACAGCCAAGGCAGTCAGGGCAGTGCAAGTCGCACCCTCGACAAGTACCGGGTGTCGTCGAGTTCGCTCGGGGCCTATGCCAATAACGTAGGCGACACTGGTACCCCGACCGCGTCGTATTCCCGGGTGCTGCCCACGGCAAGCCTTACCACCAAGATGACCCTTGAGCGTGACACCTCCTGGGGTGAGGCCCCTCTGCTTCAGACCCTGGAGCCCACGCTGTTTTATGCCTATACGCCTTATCGCGACCAGAGTCGGTACCCGGTGTTCGACTCTGGCTCGGTGGGGGTGAACCTCTCGCAATTGCTTTCCGAGATGTCCTTCACCGGCCATGATCGAATTTCCGACCAGAATCAGGTCACGGCAGCCTTGACCACGCGCTACCTTGGCCAGAGCTCTGGGGAGGAACTCTTTCGTGCCACCCTGGCCCAGACCCACTATCTGAGCGCCCAACGTGTGACACTGCCGGGCGGCTCACCGCGGACCGACAAAGAATCTGACATTTTTCTGGAGTCGGCCGCCCGGCTGACAAGAGCCTGGCGCATGGATGTGCTCGGCCAGTACACGCGGAAACTGCGGCGCTGGCAGGGCGCATCAGCCAGCACGGTCTATGAGCCCAAGCTGGGCCAGTCGGTCAGCCTGTCCTACCGCTTCACGCGCAACTCCATCAACACCGTCGACCTGGCCTTCCAGACCCCGATCGTTCGAAACTGGTATGCGGTGGGCCGATACAACCATTCCATTCAGAAGCGGCAGACCACCGACAGCACCCAACAACCAGGCCTGATTGAGGCCCTGGCCGGGGTGGAATACGATGGGGGCTGCTGGGTGGCTCGGGCTGTGGTGCAGCGTTACGTGACGGGCGCAGACCGGCGAGACAACCGAATCTTTTTCCAAATTGAACTCAATGGCATTGCCAGGGTTGGAACGGACCCGCTGTCGGCCTTGAAGCAGAGCATCCCCAATTACCGGATGATCAATCAACTCACCCCGTTGCCGGCCAAGTTCGACAACTTCCGATAGACAGAGAAGAGGCACTCGATGCACAACAGGCTTGGACCCCAATGGATGGCTGCAGTGAGTCTGCTGCTGTGGACTGGCGCTGTACTGGCCCAGCCGGCTGCTCGACAACCCGTCTTGCTCGAGCGGGTTGCAGCGGTCGTGAACAACGAGATCATTCTGGAGTCTGAGGTGCAGCGAAGGCTTGCCCAGGCTCGGCAGGCCATTGCCAAGGCCAGGCAGCCCGCCCCACCAGAGGACCGTCTTCGCGAACAGGTGCTCGATCGAATGGTCAACGACCTGGCATTGCTTCAGCGCGCCACGCAGGTGGGCTTATCGGTCGACGATACGACACTCAACAGGGCCATTGCCCGCATCGCGGAGCAGAATGGCATGTCTGTGGAGGGGCTGTCGGCCCAGTTGAAGTCTGAGGGCATTGCCTTCGAACGTTTTCGCCAG
>JBEARM010000066.1:0-7499 GCA_041163175.1 Pseudomonadota bacterium
TAACCACGCCGCGGCTTATCTTCAGCACAAACTCGGCGTGGGCTTTGGTGGCACCACGCCCGATGGCCTCTTCACCCTGCAGGAAGGGGAGTGTCTCGGAGCTTGTGGCGATTCTCCCGTGATGCTCGTCAACAATCACAAGATGTGCAGCTGGATGTCCAACGACAAAATCGACGCCCTGATCGAAGAACTTCGCGCCGGGGCGGCGGCAAAAGGAGAACGCTGATGGGAGCACCTGAGATCCCCTTCATCGACACCTGTTTCCACGGTCGTCACATCTCGCCCCAGATCCTTGCAGACCTCAGCCCAGAGGCCTGGCACCTCAAGGATTACGAGGCCAGGGGTGGCTACCTCGCACTCAAGAAGATTCTGGGAGCCGACGGTGGCCCAGGAATGACCCAAGAGGACGTCATCGCAGAACTCAAGACCTCCGCCCTTCGGGGCCGCGGCGGCGCCGGCTTCCCCACGGGCCTGAAGTGGAGCTTCATGCCGGCCAAGCTCCCCGTGCAGAAGTACCTGGTGTGCAACTCCGATGAAGGCGAGCCGGGCACCTTCAAAGACCGCGACATCATTCGCTATAACCCGCACATCCTCATTGAAGGCATGGCCATTGCGGCCTATGCCATGGGCATCACCGTGGGCTACAACTATATTCACGGCGAGATCTGGGAGGCCTACGAACGTTTCGAATTGGCCCTGGATGAGGCCCGAGCAGCGGGTTACCTTGGAGACAACATCCTCGGCCGCGGCTTTTCCTTTCAGCTGCATGCCCACCATGGCTATGGTGCTTACATCTGCGGTGAGGAGACGGCCCTGCTGGAATCCCTCGAGGGCAAGAAGGGCCAGCCTCGGTTCAAGCCACCCTTTCCCGCGAGCTATGGTCTCTACGGCAAGCCCACCACCATCAACAATACCGAGACGTTCTCGGCCGTGCCGTGGATCATTCGCAACGGCGGTCAGGCTTACCTAGAGGTGGGCCGACCGAACAACGGTGGCACCAAGATCTTCTCCATTTCTGGCGATGTCGAGCGACCGGGCAACTACGAGATCCCGCTGGGCACGCCCTTTGCAAAGCTGCTCGAGCTGGCCGGGGGCATGCGAGACGGCCGCAAGCTCAAGGCGGTCATCCCTGGAGGCTCCTCCATGCCGGTGCTGCCGGCCGAGATCATGATGGCCACCGACATGGACTACGACTCCATTGCAAAGGCTGGTTCCATGCTCGGCTCAGGTGCGGTCATCGTGATGGATGAGACCCGATGCATGGTGCGTTCACTGCTCAGACTGTCGTACTTCTATCACGAGGAGTCCTGTGGCCAATGCACACCCTGCCGCGAGGGCACGGGCTGGCTCTGGCGCATGGTCAAGCGTGTGGAGGAGGGTAAGGGCACCCTTGAAGATCTCGACCAGCTCAACCGCGTGGCCGACAACATCCAGGGCCGAACCATCTGCGCGCTGGGCGATGCCGCTGCCATGCCAGTGCGGGCCTTCCTCAAGCACTTTCGGCATGAGTTTGAACACCACATCACGCATGGGCGCTGCATGGTGCCCGACTACCTTTAGTGCTGAAGGCCACACCAAATGATTGAACTCGAGATTGATGGCAAGAAGGTGGAGGTTGCTGCAGGCAGCATGGTCATGGATGCCGCCACAAAGCTCGGTCTCTATGTTCCACACTTCTGCTATCACAAGAAGCTGTCGATCGCCGCCAATTGCCGCATGTGTCTGGTCGAGGTGGAGAAGGCACCCAAGCCGCTGCCAGCCTGTGCCACGCCCGTGGCCGCGGGCATGAAGGTCTTCACGGCCAGTGAAAAGGCCAAGCAGGCGCAAAAAGGTGTCATGGAGTTCCTGCTCATCAACCACCCACTCGACTGCCCCATCTGCGACCAAGGCGGTGAGTGTCAGTTGCAAGACCTCGCTGTGGGCTATGGCCCAAGCGCATCTCGTTATACCGAGGGCAAGCGGGTCGTCTTCCACAAGCCCATGGGCCCGCTCATCTCCGCCCAGGAGATGTCTCGCTGCATTCACTGCACGCGCTGTGTGCGGTTTGGCCAAGAGATTGCCGGCGTCATGGAGCTCGGCATGGCGGGTCGCGGCGAGCACTCGGAGATCATGAGCTTTGTGGGCAGTGCCGTCGAGAGCGAGCTCTCCGGCAACATGATCGATGTCTGCCCCGTGGGTGCGCTCACGAGCAAGCCTTTCCGTTACCAGGCCCGCACCTGGGAGCTCGCCAGACGCCGATCCGTCAGCCCCCATGACAGCATTGGCAGCAATGTCATTCTTCAGACCAAGGGTTCGAAGGTGCTTCGCGTGGTGCCGTATGAGCAGGAGGCCGTCAATGAGTGCTGGATCTCCGACCGGGATCGCTTCTCTTACGAAGGCCTCACCTCTGAGGATCGTCTGACGGTTCCCATGCGCCGAACGGCAGACGGTCAGTGGCATGAGATCGACTGGTCAGAGGCACTCTCCGAGGCGGCCAAGATTCTTCGGCAGGCGTCCGGCCGCGGGGTGAATCGAGTTCGAGGTTTTGCCTCTCCGGTGTCAACCGTTGAAGAGCTGGGCCTGCTTGCCCGGCTGATTCGAGGTCTGCAGAGCGATGCAGTCGACTTCCGGCCGCAGCTGTTGGAGCCTGGCTTCGACTCCCGCGTGTCCGGCGTTCCAACCTTGGGAATGCGCCTCGAGGAGGTCAACAGCCTTGAACGGGTTCTGGTGGTGGGTTCGCAGCTGCGTGCAGAGTTGCCGCTCCTAGCCCAACGGCTGCGCCAGGCGGCCCGCCGGGGTGCCCATGTGCACACGCTGCATGCCTACGCCGAGCGTTTGCTGATGCCTGCGGCGAGTCAGATGGTGGCCGCACCGTCGGCCTGGGTCTCGGAGATCGATCAGCTTTTGCATGCAGCCAGCTCCACTGGCGAGGGCGATGCATCACCGGCTGCTCGGCTGGTGGCATCGATGCGGTCCGCACCCAATGGCGGTGAGCATGCAGCCATTTTTCTTGGTGCAGCCGCGCTCGCCCATCCGCAGGCCTCCTTGCTCATCGACAAGTGTCAGACGCTTGCGCAGGCGCTGGGCTGCAGGTTTGGGGTGCTGCCTGTTGGCGCCAACGGCGTTGGTGGCTACATCGCAGGCGCACTGCCCACCTCTGGAGGGCCGGGGGGCGCGGAACTATTCAATGAGACACATGCGGCCTACCTGCTGATGCACCTCGAGCCGGCGCTCGACCTCGCCATGGCACCGGCAGCCGTCCAGACGCTTCAGACGGCCCGAGACGTCTCTGGCGTGGTGGCACTCACCGCCTACCGTTCTGCGGTGGAGTCGGTTGCAAGCCTGATGCTCCCCATCGCCCCCTTCACCGAGACCTCCGGCAGCTTTGTCAATCTTGAAGGCCGACTGCAGTCCTTCCAAGCGGCGGTTCCTCCGCAGGGTGCCACCCGACCGGGCTGGAAGGTCCTTCGCGTGCTGGGCAACCTTCTTGACCTGCCGGGCTTTGACCAGTCCTCCTCCGAGGAAGTCCTCCAAAGCCTTCTCAATGTGGCAAGCCCCGGCGAGATCCTTCCGAACCTCCCAGCACTCTCCGTTACGGGCCTTCCTCGCGAGGCGGCTTCGGGCGGGCAGGGCGGCTTTGAGCGGATTGGAGAGATGTCCATCTACATGGCAGACCCCATTGCGCGTCGGTCCTCGCCATTGCTCGAGACACGTTCCTCTTCAGCCCCCCGGGTGGCCATGCACCCGGAGGACATGGCGGCCATTGGCGCAAGTGCCGACATGCTGCTCAACCTCGAAACGGCTGGCCATCGTGTGCAGTTGCTGCCCGTGGCCGACGCGAGCCTTGCTCGCGGTGTGGTTCGTGTGCCCATCGGGCATCCGGGCCTTGCAGGTATCAACATGACCGGCGGGCGCTTGGATGTCTCGATCGCCAAGCAGCGTGTGGCGGTGGGAGCGGCCTGATGCTGGAATCGACCATCCTGTCTTTCTCTCAGTTCGGCAGCAGCCTGCTCGGGCCAGCCTGGCCAGTGGTCTACAGCCTCATCAAGATCACTCTGATCGTGCTGCCCATT
This sequence comes from Pseudomonadota bacterium, assembly GCA_041163175.1. GTDB lineage: Bacteria > Pseudomonadota > Gammaproteobacteria > Burkholderiales > Burkholderiaceae_A > Hahnella. The sequence goes on from JBEARM010000066.1 coordinate 4,053, forward strand.
CTTGGCATGGTGGCCTACCTTACGCTCTGGGAGCGCAAGCTCATTGGTTGGATGCATGTGCGGCTTGGTCCCAATCGGGTCGGCCCAATGGGTCTGCTCCAGCCCATTGCCGATGCACTCAAGCTGCTCACCAAAGAGATCATTCTGCCGGCGCAGGCGAACAAGGGCCTCTACCTGCTTGCGCCCGTCATGACCATCATGCCGGCCCTGGCCGCCTGGGCTGTCATTCCGTTTGGGCCAGAAACCATACTCGCCAATGTCAATGCTGGCCTGCTGCTTTTGCTGGCCATCACCTCCATGGAGGTCTACGGCGTTATTCTGGCCGGCTGGGCCTCGAACTCGAAATACGCATTCCTTGCGGCCATGAGGGCATCGGCCCAGATGGTGTCCTATGAATTGGCCATCGGATTTGCCCTGGTCGTGGTGCTCATGGTCTCGGGAAGTCTCAACCTCATCGACATCGTGCAGGGCCAGCAGCAGGGCACCTTCCATGAGGCTGGCCTGAACTTCCTTTCCTGGAACTGGCTGCCCTTGCTGCCCATCTTCGTGGTGTATTTCATCTCGGGTGTGGCCGAGACCAACCGTCACCCCTTCGATGTGGTGGAGGGGGAGTCGGAGATTGTTGCGGGCCATATGGTTGAGTACTCAGGCATGGCCTTTGCCATCTTCTTCTTGGCTGAATATGCCAACATGATCCTCATCTCCGCACTGGCGGCCCTCATGTTTCTGGGTGGCTGGGATGCACCCGTGGCGGCCTTGGCCTTCATCCCGGGATGGATCTGGCTGGGTTTAAAGACATTCCTGGTCGTGAGCGTGTTCATTTGGATGCGCGCCTCCTTCCCCCGCTACCGCTACGACCAGATCATGCGTCTGGGCTGGAAGATCTTCATTCCCGTCACACTGGTCTGGCTGGTGGTGGTGGGTGCTTGGATCCAGACCCCTTTCAACATTTGGGCTCGATAGTCCAAAGGCACCGATATGTCCTCCATCACCCACTTCCTGAAGTCCTTCCTGCTGCTGGAGATGCTGGCCGGCATGGGCGTGACGCTCAAGAACCTCTTCGCGCGCAAGATCACTGTCCAGTATCCCGAGGAAAAGACACCCATGTCTCCCCGGTTCCGTGGCCTGCATGCCCTGCGTCGGTATCCCAACGGCGAGGAGCGTTGTATTGCCTGCAAACTCTGCGAGGCGGTCTGCCCCGCAAAGGCCATCACCATCGAGTCAGAGGTTAGGGACGATGGCAGCCGGCGAACCACCCGCTACGACATCGACCTCACCAAGTGCATCTTCTGTGGGTTCTGCGAAGAGAGCTGCCCGGTCGACTCCATCGTCGAGACCAACATCCACGAATACCACGGAGAAAAACGAGGCGACCTCTACTTCACAAAAGAGATGCTACTGGCCGTGGGCGACCGTTATGAACCAGAGATCGCAAAGGCGCGTGAGGCCGATGCCCGTTTTCGATAAGGCCCCGCACCATGCATGAGTCGACCGCTGGTTTCTTCTATGCCTTTGCAGCCATCCTGGTCTTTGCTGCAGTGAAGGTCATTACTGCAAGAAACCCTGTACATGCCGCCTTGTACCTGGTGCTGTCGTTTTGCTCTGCGGCTGCCCTCTGGCTGCTACTGCGTGCAGAGTTCCTGGCCATCACGCTGGTGCTGGTCTATGTCGGCGCAGTGATGGTGCTCTTTTTGTTTGTGGTGATGATGGTCGACCTAGACCTCGACAAGATTCGCAAGGGATTCTGGGCGAACCTTCGAGTGGCGCTGCCCGTCGGACTTCTCATCGTCTTTGAGATGGGCGCAATTCTCTTCCGCAGCTTCCAGGTGCCGGAGGCTGCCGCCCCCGTGGTCACAGAGGTTAGCAATACCAAAGCTCTTGGCAAGATTCTGTACACCGATTATTTCTTTGCCTTCCAGATTGCCGCGGTGGTGCTGCTCGTCGCGATCGTGGCGGCCATCGCCCTGACACTGCGCCGACGCAAGGACAGTCGGCATCAAGACCCGGGCGAGCAGGTCAAGGTTCGCGCCCAAGACCGCCTGCGGATGGTTCAGTTCAAAGACGGGAGGCCACAGTGATCACCTTGGCCCATTACCTCATTCTTGGTGCCATTCTCTTTGCCCTGAGCGTGATTGGCATCTTCATGAATCGCAAGAATTTGATTGTTCTGCTCATGGCCATTGAGCTCATGCTGTTGGCCGTCAACCTCAACTTCATTGCCTTCTCACACTACCTTGGCGATCTTGCGGGCCAGGTCTTTGTGTTCTTCATTCTCACGGTGGCGGCCGCTGAGTCTGCGATTGGTCTGGCCATCCTGGTGGTGCTCTTTAGAAACCTGAAGACAGTCGAGGTGGAGCAGCTTGATGGGCTGAGGGGTTAGATCATGATGTCCGTTTACCTCATTGCCGCACTGTCCCCGCTCGTGGGCGCCATTCTCGCGGGCTTCTTCGGCAAGGCCCTGGGCCGTGTGAACAGCCATCGAATCACCATTCTGGGGGTTGCCATTTCTCTGGTTGCGTCTCTGGTGGTGCTGCAGGATGTCCTTGACGGCAACACCTTCAATGGCGCGGTCTACACCTGGGCCACTGTGGGCAGCCTCAAGATGGAAATTGGCTTTCTCATCGACAGTCTCACCGCCACGATGATGGTGGTGGTCACGTCGGTGTCCCTGATGGTCCACATCTACACCATTGGTTACATGGAGGATGACGACGGTTACCAGCGGTTCTTCAGCTACATCTCCCTGTTCACGTTCAGCATGCTCATGCTGGTCATGAGCAACAACTTCCTCCAGCTCTTCTTTGGCTGGGAAGCCGTTGGTCTGGTGTCTTACCTGCTCATTGGTTTTTGGTACAAGAAGCCAACCGCCATCTTCGCCAACATGAAGGCCTTCCTGGTCAATCGCGTCGGTGACTTCGGATTCATTCTCGGCATTGGGCTCGTGGTGGCCTATACGGGCAGCCTTGGCTACACCGAGGCATTTGCTGCGGCCAATGCCATGGCGGGAGAGACCATTGAGCTCATCCCTGGCGAGGTCTGGCCGCTCTTGGCCGTGGCCTGCATCTGCCTCTTCATCGGCGCCATGGGCAAGTCGGCCCAGTTCCCATTGCATGTCTGGCTTCCAGACTCCATGGAGGGCCCCACACCCATTTCTGCGCTCATCCACGCGGCCACCATGGTCACCGCAGGCATCTTCATGGTAGCCCGCATGTCGCCTCTCTTTGAACTCTCCGACATCGCACTCTCGTTTGTCATGATCATTGGCGGCATCACGGCGCTCTTCATGGGCTTTCTGGGCATTGTGCAGAATGACATCAAGCGGGTCGTGGCCTACTCCACGCTCTCCCAGTTGGGGTACATGACGGTCGCCCTGGGCGCATCGGCCTACAGCGTGGCGGTCTTTCACCTGGTGACCCATGCCTTCTTCAAGGCCTTGCTGTTCTTGGC
>JBEARM010000067.1:0-7394 GCA_041163175.1 Pseudomonadota bacterium
CACATTGACAAAGAGGGTTCCGATCGTGGCGTACTTGAAGAAGGTGGAGGTTTCCTTCTGAAAAAACTTCAGCAGCATGAGGGCTGCGAGTGTCATGGCCGCGGGCTCTGTAATGAGCGACCCCAGCAGTGGCACCACAGTCATGATCACGAGGTACCGAGAGGTGGCCTTGTCCATGGGCAGGTGGCCTGAGAGGAACTCCACAACCTGCTTTGCTGCGAACATCACGGGCTTGCTCGCGGCAATCACCATAATCGTGAAGACAAACAAGGGCTCGGTGTAGTTACGGGAGTCCGCATAGTCAACGGCCTTGCCGAAACCTTCCGCGTAGATGAGATACCCGAACAAAATGATCGACCACATACCGAAGACAGCCTCGACCTCGCCGAGAATGTGGAAGAGGCCGTCGTGCCTGGGATACCGATGGCCCAACTTTTGGAAGCCACTGGCCAAGAAGGTGTGCAGAATGGCAATGGCAAAGAGGAATGCGGCGACGACTTGTGTGGTTTCAGTCATGACGATTTAAATCTTTTTGTTGTGAGCTGTGCTGAAGTTTAAGGGTCAATCCTGGATCAAGCTTTTCATGAATCTGCATCTTGCATCTGATCTTCACTTGGAATTCCTTCATCGGAAGTTCCCGGCGGCCATTCGTGTGGGGCGTGTCTCCACGCCCTGGGCGGATGTTTTGGTGCTCGCTGGCGACATTCACAACGGCGCCCAGGCCATTCGCCATTTTGCGACATGGCCTCACCCGGTGCTTTACGTGCCTGGTAACCACGAATTCTATGAACATACGGTGGAGCAAACCTTGACGATGATCAAGAAAGCCGCAGTCAATACCGCGGTCATCGTGCTCGATCGCACCGAATGGGTTTACCTGGGGGTTCGATTCCTGGGCTGCGTGCTGTGGACGGACTACGAGCTCAATGGAGCTGATCAAAAGCCCAGGGCCATGCGGGCTTGTGAGGCGAGGCTTGCAGACCATCGAAAGATCATGGGGGTGTCAAAGCCCGGCGAGGGATTTTCCGCCGCACGGGCACTGGCGCTGCATCAGCAAGACCGGGAATGGCTCTCGGCTAAGCTCTCGGAGGACTTTGACGGACCAACCGTGGTCATCACCCATCATGGGCCACATCCGAGAAGCGTCCATGCAAGGTTTGCAGACGACCCTTGCAACGCCGGCTTTATTTCAGATCTCACGCCCCTGCTTGCACGGGCCGACCTCTGGATTCATGGCCATGTGCATGACAGCTTTGATTACACCGTGGAAGGCTGCCGTGTGCTGACCAACCCAGGTAGCTACGCACAGGGCATGAGCAGCGCCAAAACCTATGAGGACCTCCGCTGGGAGAATCCTCATTTTGACCCGCAGATGGTGGTGACCGTCTAGTACGCGTTACCATCGCGGTGCTGTCTTTTGCAGGGCCCGGATGACGAAATTGGTAGACGTACGGGACTTAAAATCCCGAGCCGCAAGGCGTGCGGGTTCGATTCCCGCTCCGGGCACCAGACCCTTACAAAAACTTCAAACAGATGATGGCCACGGCCGTGGGCAGGAGCGCGCCGAGCAGAAGGCCAAGTGGCTGGATCATCTGCCCCTCGAATCGCACCTTCAGCAGCGTTGCCCCAGCGGGGTTCGGTGCGTTGGCGATAACGGTGAGGCCTCCACCCGCCACAGCACCGGCCACCAAGGCGTACTTGAATTCGTCTGAGAGCCCCTGCACCAAAGAACCCAGGTAGGTCAGCGCAGCATTGTCGGTGAACGCAGTGAGGCCGGCCGCCCCGAAGAAGACCGCCGAGGGTGACATCTCTGTGAGCAGAGGTTGAAGCCACCAGGCCTGCATGCCCCCGATGATGACCAGCCCCGCCAGGAAGAAACCGACGAGCAGGCCCTCTCGAAGGATGAGGCGATCTTGATGCTGAGGATATGCAGCGGCGATGGCCAAGAACATGAGGAGAATGCCCATGAAGATGGCCGGGTGATGGGCGAAAAAGACAATTGCAGCGATGAGAAGCAGGTGAACAAAAATGAAGCCGGCTGGCACCGAGGGAATGCTGGGGGCATCCTCGCCTGGGGGGCTTGCCGCAGCGGCGGCCGCCACCAATTCCTTTCGAAAGACATAACTCACAGCGATGCCGTTGATGAACACAGCGAGGGCAGATTTCCATCCGAAGTTGGTGAGCATGAATGCCGTGTCCCAGTTCCATGTGGCGGCCACCATCAGGACGGGCGGCGCTGCGAAGTGGGTGAGCGTGCCACCGATGGAGATGTTCACAAAGAGCACGCCAATGGTGGCGTACAACAGTTTGCTGCTCATGGAACTCTTGAGAATCTTCAGAAGCATGAAGGCGGCGAGGGTCATGGCTGCGGGCTCGGTGATAAAGGAGCCCAGCAGGGGGATGATGGTCATGATGACCAGGTATGTGGCCAGGGCGTTGTCGAAGGGGAGGCGCCGAGCAATAGATGCCACGACAGCCTGGGCGGCATACAAAACTGGGCGGCTACCGGCGACCACCATGATGGCAAAGACGAAGAGGGGTTCGGTGTAGTTGCGCCCGTCGATGTAGGCCATGGCGGGCTTGAGGCCCTCCATGCCGATGAGCGTGGCAAATAAAATGAAGGCCCAGATGCCGAACACACACTCCACCTCGGCGAAAAAATGCAGGAGTCCGTGATGCTGCGGGAAGCGGTGGGACAGCCGCTCCACGTATTTTGTTGAGAATGTGTGGGCAATCGCCAGGGCGAAGATGATGGAGGCAACAACTTGTGTGTCTGGCGACATGGGGCGCTTTCGTTTTTGTTAAATCAGCGGTTGGAGCAAGGGGTGATGGAAAAGTTGCATGAGGCGCTCAATCCCCTTTGAACATGAGGTTTTTCAATGCCGGCGTCGCTCTTCCTTCCCCCGTATTCAGTTCGTTAGCGTGATTTTTTCGAGGATATCTCGGGCAATGAAGTCGTCTGGACTGCTCCCTCGGAGCGAAATCCACTCCATGCTCGGGTATGCGCGCCTTGCTCTGGCCTCACTTGTGGCGGGACCCATCCAGGTGACACTGCTGGCAGGAATGCGCTGCGCAGCGAGCGCCTGGATGGTTGAGGCCATGAAGCCGAAAGTAGAGACCAATACGTACCAGGGCGCCTTAGCGGCCGGCAGGGGGATCATATCCTGCGAGATGGCGGTGTAGATGGGCATGCGCACCACCCTGAGCCCTCCGGAGATAAGCTTTTGGGAGAAGTCGGTGTGGTCCTCTGCGATGCCAAGGGCGATCACAAGGGTTCCCAGTTTCACTCGGCCCAGCAAACGTGCGGCCAGGTCGTCTAGGTGGCCCGATACATCAGGTGTTAGCACGCGGTCGGCTGCGACCTGGACTACCCCGAGTTTGTCGAGCATGCGGGTGAAGTCGTACGCAGTCTCCGGGCCGATTGCGGCGAAGCGGAGTTTGCTCCTTCGACGTTTGAGCGCTTCGATCACGAGTCGGTTTTTCTCGAGCGCCTGGGCAGCCTGTCGATTCACACAGACCACGACGCACTCACGAGTGTCTCCGGCCTCATCCCAGTCGTCGAGGTCTCGCACGGCGCGGCTCTGGGCCGTCTCGGGCATGGGCTTATAGAGCTGCGCGGGCGCATCGAAGACCTCCACCCAGTAATTGCTTGCAGACTGGCGAAGCTCGACGATGAGAGGGTCTTGCTGGTCTGCCCAGCGAGGCAAGGTAACGAGCAGGTTTCCAACAATGACCATTCGACGATCCCTTTCTTTGCGTCATCGGATGTGTACCAGCGTCTTTCCGTGACAAGGCAGTGCATCTCTTGAATGCAGTTAACATTCCGGTATGAACAAACTACTTCGACATTTTCTCACCGTCACGTCTGCAATGCTCATCTCCTCAGGGCCCGCCATGTCCAATTCGCTCCCGCCATTGCCGCTGGCCAGTCTCTCCACCATCGACCACGCGGTCGGCAAAGGGGCGGAGGCGGTTGCTGGCAAGCCCGTGGTGGTGCACTACACGGGCTGGCTCTACGACCCCAGCAAGCCCGAGGGCAAGGGCAAGAAGTTCGACAGCTCGGTCGACCGTGGCAGCCCGTTCTCTTTTCCCTTGGGAGCCGGCCGGGTGATTCAAGGCTGGGACAAGGGTGTTGCCGGTATGAAGGTGGGTGGCAAGCGCACCCTCATCATTCCCCCCGACATGGGTTACGGCTCGCGCGGGGCTGGTGGTGTGATTCCTCCAAACGCCGCCCTGATGTTCCATGTGGAGCTCCTCGAGGTGCGGTAGCGGGCAGTAGCGGGCTATAACTCCAGCGGCCACTGCTGGCTGCATTTGCGGCACTGGGCCTGCAGGCGGACGCTCTGCTGGAGTCTCACCTCCGAAACAACCTCCAGGCGTCCGTAGGCCTTGCAGCTTTTACAGACCGCCTGCTGGGCCAGGTGCTCTGCGGCCCCTATTTTCTCAGCGGCCTTGATCCAGCAGTAACCCCCGCAGCCAAGACATACAAATGATGAGCCTGCGAGGACCAGGTCATCGAGCATGCTCATGTGCTCCAGCCAGGCCTCAAGGAAGGCCGCGCCTCCAACGATCAGCACGAGGCCCAGGGCAATGAATCCAAAGCCACCGGCCAACTGCCCCTCATACCAGGGGCGAAAGCCCGCGCGATTGATGTCGGGCATCAGTCGCATGTGGGCCCCTAGAGTTACTCTTACTTGCGCAGCACGTTCACCACTGCCGGGCAAGAGAAGCCTTCATCAACAGAGGCACTCTCGGTGCCGCCATCGGGGCACTTGTAAACGCAGGTGGTGCTGCGGTTCTTGTTCTTGATTCGCTCAGTGATGTTGCAGTTCATCTCGCGCTTGGGACCAGGCTTTCCGGAGAGCCGTTCGTCACGCGCATGGGCGGGTATGGTCATCAGTGCGCAGAGGGTGGCGATGACTGTGAAGACCGCCGTACCCTGCATGAGGCTCCGAGTCGGGCGGTTGGCCGTCGATTGAAAGTGCGTGGTCATCTCAGACTCCTTGAAGGTCGCGTGCCTCAAGGATACAAGCCCATCGGCGCAAATGGTTAGGCCTTGCAGGTTTGAACCTGCCGGCTGTAGGCCTTCAGGGGCTTGGCCAGGGTGGTCCTCTCGCAGGCCTGTGTGGCCTTCGGACCATTGTCGAGCGCGAGCTTGAAGGCGTACTTCTCGAAAAAGGCGTCGAACATTTCGCCACCGGCGGTGCCGACGGCCGTGAGCTGGTCTGTCTTTGGGTCCCACTTGAGCAGAATGCTGGCCAGCGGTTGCTCGGCAGGCCCGGCCAGCACCTGGGCACCCTTGGCTGGGTCGTAGCGTGAATCATCCCCGCAGCAATGAATGACCTGACTGGGCTCGCCTTTGAAGCCAGGCCGAAGCCCGATGAAGCTGATGGCTGGGGTGGGGTACATCATCTTGTGGGCACAAATGGCGGAATAGGCCACGATGTTGCCGCTCTCGCCCGTGCCTGCTGCGGAGTCGTAGGGGGCGCCCTTGGCCGTCCTCAGGCTGGTGCGCGTCACGGGCTGTGGAAGTCGGATCAGGAATGCCGGTGTGCCCTGAAAGGGATAGTTAAAGACCCAGGGCTCGGCCTCTGTCAGGCGACTGGCCCGAATGGGCTCTCCAAACTCATTGACCAATAGCGCTGCCCGATACGGCTTTTCGGTTCGAGCACCTGGATTCGCGAAGGCTGGCGTGTGCTGAAACGCGAGGGCGGCCCCACTGAGGCAGGCAATGCTGTGGAGAAGTTCTCGGCGTTGTTCGTCCGACTGGTCTTCAACGTCTGCCATGAGGGCCTCCCTTGCACACTGGCGGTGTGATCTCACTCTTGGGGAGAGTGTGGTCAGGATTCAAAGTGCTGGTCAATCGGGTTTTCCCGCCAAGGCCTCGAAGGCATCGTGGCTCGAGAGGAAGATGGGTGCTTTCAACGCCTGACCCGCGAGCTTGTCTCCAACGGGCCCCCGAATCTCGGCCAGACACAGGTCGATGCCATCGGCCTGTAGGTCGTCCTGAAGCCGGATCAGGCCCTCCAATGCAGTGGTGTCGATGTCGCTCACGCTGGCCAGGTTCAGCACAAGCTTCCCCAGGGCCCCGGGATGGCTGAGCACGGCCGCGTCGATGGCCTCGCGAACACGCACCCAATTTCCGAAGAACAGGTTTCCGTCGACTCTTAGAAACAGCGCATGTGGGAGGGTCTCCACATGGTGTCGGTGCACATTTCGGAATTGTTCGGTGCCCGGGATGCGCCCCAGCACCGCGATGTGCGGCCTGCTCAGTCGCCACAGAATGCCGCTGGCCGAGAGCACAATGCCCATGACAATGCCGGTCTCCAGCCCGAACACGAGCACGCCGCAAAAGGTGATCAGCCAGCTCGTGGCATCCACACGGTCGAACTGCCAGGCGTGTCGTAGGGCCTTGATGTCAATGAGGGTGGAGACGGCCACCATGATGAGGGCAGCCAGGGCGGCCAATGGCATGTCATGGAGCAGATCGCCTGCACCCAGCAGCACCAGCAGCAGGAGGCCGGCTGACAGAATGCTCGAAACAGGCGAGCGGGCGCCGGCCTCGATGTTCACGACTGTGCGGGTGAGGCCACCCGTCACCGGAAATGCTCCGATCACGCCCGAGGCCAGGTTGGCCGCGCCAAGACCCCGCAGTTCTGCATCAGGGTCCACTGGCACCTTGAAACGCCGTGCCATGGTCTGGGCCATGGAGACGCTCTCAATGAAGCCCACCAGCCCAATGAGAGCGGCCGAGAGCAGCAGGCCTTGAAGGCCAGTGATGTCGAGGGAGGGAAGGCCGATGCTGGGCAGGCCGCTCGGAATGGTGCCAACGGTCCGTGTTTCCGAGGCCATGCCCGTGAGCATCAAGGCCATGGTGGCCAGGCCCACCACCACCAATGGCACCGCTCGGCCGAGCAGTTCGGCTGTGGTCTTTGAAATCGGCTGCCGTGTGAGCCAAGGCCGAATGAATCGACGCCCCAACGCGATGAGCAAGAGGCTCGACGACGTTCGACTGACCACCGGCGAGAACATCTCGTTCGCCCGCGGTCGCCGACTCGATGGCGGTTCCTTCGGTCAGTACATCCACCACGACGGCAAGCTCGGCGTGCTGCTGCAGGTCGAGGGCGAGGTTCCCGCCGACGTGCTCACCGGCATCTGCCAGCATGTCGCCGCGCACGTGCCGACCCCGATGGCCGTCGACGAGCAAGGCCTCGACGCCGCGGTGGTCGCCGAGAAGCGGACCGAGGCGCAGGCCGAGGCGGCCGCCTCCGGCAAGCCCGCGGAGATCGCCTCGAAGATCGCCGAGGGCAAGGTGCGAAAGTTCTTCGAGGAGAACACCCTTCTTGGGCAGAAGTTCGTTCGCGACGAGAGCAAGCAGGTTCGCGACCTGCTGC
>JBEARM010000068.1:0-7393 GCA_041163175.1 Pseudomonadota bacterium
GCCACCGAACCACCGGTGCCCAGCGAGGGTTCACCCTACGCGGAGCCCGAGGACCTGCGCCAGTGCGACGGGCTCCTGCTCGGCTCGCCGACCCGATTCGGCAACATGTCGGCCGCCATGAAGTATTTCCTCGATGGCAGCATCCAGAATTGGCTCGCCGGAGACCTGGCCGGCAAGCCCGGGGGTGTTTTCACCAGCACCGGCAGTCTGCATGGGGGCCAAGAGACCACCCTGCTCACGATGATGATGCCGCTCTTTCACCACGGCATGGTGCTGGTCGGGCTGCCCTACTCCGAGCCTGATCTCGGCAGCACGCAATCCGGCGGTACACCCTACGGCGCCACCCATGTGGCGGGTGCCGACGGCAGGCGGCCCGTCACCGACGAGGAGCGCAGGCTCGCCAAGGCCCAGGGCCGGCGAGTTGCTGAAATTGCGGCTGCACTGAAGGCAGCACGGTCCTCTTGAATCCAGCGGACAGCGCGCGTCCAGTGCCGCGGGGCGGGCTCTTGCCCTCGCCTTGGGGCCCGATTCATGCGGTGCTGGTGGTTCTCATGGTGATCTACGGCGTGGCCTGGGAGGCCGCCTGGGACCCCATCCGAGAAGGCTCGCTGCTGTGGCTCAAAACGCTTCCCCTTCTCTTGGTGCTGCCTGGACTCATCCAGAGCCGTCGACGCAGCATGCAATGGCTCTCACTGATGATTTGGTTTTACGCCTGTGAGGCCCTGGTGAGGGTTGCGAGCCTTCAGCCCACAGAGCAGTGGCTGGCCGCCGGCTGGCTGGTGCTCTCGCTGCTCGTGGCCGCAGCCAATTGGCTGTCAGCCAAGGCATACCGGCGCCAGATGGCCATCGGCGACTCACCCTCGGAGATGGCCCGGCGCCAGTGACGTGCGCCAGGCTGCCCGTGAAGCAGCCCGTGCCAATGCCGGCCCATGGCCTTGCCGGGAACGCCCCTGGCCAGTTGCATCTGAAAGTAATCCTCCAAGGCCGGCAAGATGTCCTCACGGCTGCGCGGCACCGGACTGTGTACATCGGCTTGCGCCCAAATCCGTAGCGAGAGTTGCTGAAGAATCCAGGGGTCATGGTAGGCCGCACGGCCCAGCATGACGCCATCGACGCCCGGCTGCCCCCCAGCCGGTGCCATCCAGGCCAGGGCCTCATCGGACGTGGTGATGCCGCCATTCCCGATGAAGGTGGCCTGTGGGAAAGACGCCTTGAGGCTGCGCACCACATCAGGGCGCAGGGGTGGAATCTCTCGGTTCTCTTTGGGCGAGAGGCCCTTGAGAATGGCCGAGCGGGCATGAACGATGAAGACACTACAGCCTGCAGAGACCAGCGCCTCCACGAAACGCATCACAAAATCAAGCTTGTCCTCCGCATCCACACCAATGCGGTGCTTGACCGTGACGGGGACCTCGACAGCCTCACGCATCGCCGACACGCAGTCGGCCACCAACTGTGGCTCTCGCATCAGGCAGGCCCCAAAGGCACCGCGCTGAACCCGCTCACTCGGGCAGCCACAGTTCAGATTGATCTCGTCGTAGCCCCAGTCCTGTCCGATGCGAGCCGCCTGGGCCAGATCGTTCGGCTCGCTGCCACCGAGCTGCAAGGCCACGGGGTGCTCCGAGCCATTGAAGTCCAACAGCCTGGAGCGGTCCCCATGCAGGATGGCACCAGTGGTGATCATCTCGGTGTAGAGCAGGGCCTGCGGCGCGAGAAGCCGATGAAAGAATCTGCAGTGACGGTCTGTCCAGTCCATCATGGGTGCGACCGACAGTCGACGCGCCTCTGCGAGTGGGTCGTCGGGGATGGGCGTCGTCATGGTGCGAGTTTAAGATAGACCCTGCAGTGCTGTGCCTGGCCTCCGTAGCTCAGTGGATAGAGCATCTCCCTCCTAAGGAGAGGGTCGCACGTTCGATTCGTGCCGGAGGCGCCAGCCCCATTCCAAGACCAGCGCAAACCAGTCCATGAACCGAACCCCACACCCGTCCAAGGCATGAGAAGACTCAGCCTGATCCTGGCTAGCCTGGCAGCCTGCTCAACCGCAGCGGCCCAGCGCATTCCGGATACATCGCCCATGGGCACCATCGACATGGCCACCTGCGCAGCCGCCGCCAAAGGAGCCAACCAGGACTACAGCGCATGGGCCAAGGCACTCGAGGGTCGGTATCGCTGGTACTACCCCGAGATGACCAAGATTGAACTCAAGGAGTATGTGGAGAACGTGGTCTTTGTTCGAGCCAAGAAGCTCAGCAATCGCGGCATCATTAAACGGGAGTTCGTTCAAAACTACTACGACCAGCACTGTGCGGCCTACAAGCCAAGCCCGCGGCCGCCGCGGCCGTGATGCTCAGAACCCTTGTGGCGATCCATTCAAAAAAAACGGCGGGGAAGAATCTCTCCCCGCCGCAACCACAAGCTGATCAAGATTGATCAGCCATCCCCCACTGAGCAAGATCCTAAAATTAGAGCGGCAGGCTGAACATTTGTGTTAACCCTAATGGTTGTAACCCTAGGCTGACATGCAGGCACCCATTCTCAATCTCGCGGCGTACCAGTTCCACCCCATCGAAAACCCCGCCGCCCACCTGAGTGCGCTCAAGGCGCAGGGTGATCACCTTGGCATTCGCGGCACGCTTCTGCTGAGCCCCGAGGGACTCAACGGCTTTTGGGCCGCGCCCGAGGCGGCGGCTGAGGCGTTTCTCAATCTGCTTCGCGGACTCCCTGGCTTCGAGAGCCTTGAGGCCAAGGCCAGTTGGTCAGTTGAACAGCCATTCAAGCGTTTCAAGGTGAAAGTGAAGGCGGAGATCATCCGGATGAACCACCCCACGATTGCCCCTTGGGGTGGTCGGGCGCCCGCCATCTCCTCACAGACGTTGGCCCGCTGGCTCGACCAAGGACACGATGACGATGGGCGCCCGGTTCTCATGCTCGACACCCGCAATGGATTCGAAGTCGACCACGGTCGCTTTGAGGGGGCCATCGACTGGCGGATCGAGAAGTTCACTGAATTCCCCGCCGCGGTCTCTGCGCACCAAGACGGCCTGAAGGGTGCGACGGTGGTGAGCTACTGCACCGGTGGCATCCGTTGCGAGAAGGCAGCGCTCTTCATGCGGTCGATGGGGCTCGACCATGTCTACCAATTGGACGGCGGCATTTTGAAATATTTCGAAGAGACCGACGGTCGCCACTGGGTGGGCGACTGCTTCGTGTTCGATGAGCGCGTGGCGCTCAGCCCCAGCCTAGAGCCTAGCCCGGAAAAATCCCCATCGACAGATAACGATCGCCCCGATCACACACAATAAAGACCACAGTGGCGTTCTCCAATTGGGCTGCGACCCGCAGGGCAATGAGGGCAGCACCCGCCGCCGAGGGGCCACAGAAAAGTCCCTCCACGGTCGCAAGCCGTCGGGCCATGTCCTCGGCATCGGCCTGGGTCACCTCCTCAATCTGATCAATGAAAGCCTTCTGACGAATGGGCGGCACATAGGCCGGCGCCCACTTTCGAATGCCGGGGATCGACGAGCCGTCTGCCGGCTGAGCCCCGATGATTTGTATGCCGGCGTTGCGCTCCTTCAGGTAGCGTGACACGCCGGTAATGGTTCCAGTGGTGCCCATGGCCGACACAAAGTGTGTAACGAGCCCATTGGTGTCTCGCCAGATTTCTGGGCCGGTGGTTTCGTAATGGGCCAGCCAGTTGTCGTCGTTGGCGAACTGGTTGAGCACCTTGCCCTGACCCTGCGCCTCCATCTCCAGTGCGAGGTCGCGTGCGCCCTCCATGCCCTGCTGCTGGGTGACCAGAATAAGCTCGGCCCCATAGGCCTTCATCGACTGGCGCCGCTCCAAGGAGAGGTTGTCCGGCATGATGAGCACCATTCGGTAGCCTCGGATGGCCGCAGCCATGGCCAGGGCAATGCCCGTGTTGCCGCTCGTGGCCTCGATCAGGGTGTCACCCGGTGAGATCTCACCTCGCGCCTCGGCCCGCATGATCATGGACATCGCCGGCCGATCCTTCACGGAGCCAGCCGGATTGTTGCCCTCCAACTTGCCCAGAATGAGATTGCCCCGCGCGGCCTGCTCGGGGCCTGCGATGCGCGCGAGACTGACCAGCGGCGTCTGACCGATCACCGAGGCCATGGTCTGAATCGACATGGTCATGCAGCCCGCCTGCTGCGCGGGGCACCCGATGCCTTTGAAGGCTGGGCGAGCTTGGTGCAGCCGGGAAGGTCTACAGTCATCACGATGTCACGCAGGCACTCCACGGCGGGGAGCCGTGCGAAGCTCTTTCGCCAGACCAAGGAGACGCGTCGCGTGGGGATTGGATCCGCAAAGGGCAGCATGGTGAGCAAGGGGTCCGCCGGGGCCGAGAGCACGGCCATCTTCGGCAGCACGGTGATGCCGAGCCCAGAGGCCACCATGTGACGGATGGTCTCCAAGGAACTCCCTTCGAAGGTCTTTTGAATACCCGCAGAACTCTGCGAGAGCCTTGCGGCCTCGGGGCAGACCTCCAGGACCTGGTCTCGAAAGCAATGGCCCACACCTAGGAGCAGCATGGTCTCGGCCTTGAGTTCATCGGGTGGCACCCTGCCTCGCGCCTCCCAGCCATGACCCTTGGGCACGGCGACCAGGAACTCCTCATCGTAGAGCGGCAGGATGTCCAAACCACTGGCATCAAATGGCTCTGCCAGAATGGCCACGTCCACCTCGCCCGTCCGCAGCTGCTCCAGAAGCTTCAGGGTGTAGTTCTCCGAGAGGATGAGGGGCATCTCTGGGTGCTTGCGGATGAGCTGCTTGATGATTCTGGGCAGCAGGTAAGGCCCAATGGTGTAGATCACGCCAACCTTGAGCGGGCCCATGAGGGGATCACGGCCCTGGGCTGCGAGCTGCCCCAGCATGGAGACTTCATCGAGCACCCGCTGGGCCTGTGCGACCAGGCGTTCACCAATGGGCGTGAGGCTCACCTCGGAACCACCTCGCTCAAAGATCTGCGCGCCCAGTTCACCCTCGAGCTTCTTCACGCTCACCGACAGGGTAGGCTGGCTAACGAAGCAGGCCTCTGCCGCACGCCCAAAATGACGCTCCCGAGCCACTGCAACGATGTATCGAAGTTCCGTCAAGGTCATGCCAACACCTTCATTACAAACTGGTTAGGTAGTGCTCCGCGCGGTAGGCCCAACGGTCGAGCAGGCCCGCGATCGCCTTGGGGTCTGATGCCCCTCGTCCCTGGTAAGACCGACCCCAGTCGACCGCAAATTCCACCAGCCGATGGTCTCTGGTCAGGTCGCTCAGCCGAAGGCTAGGTTCGCCTGATTGTCTCACGCCCAACAGCTCGCCCGGCCCTCGCAAGGCCAGGTCCCGATTGGCCAATTCAAATCCATCATCAGTCTCGTAGAGGGCTCGCAGCCTGGCGCGGGCCAGCTCCGAGAGCGGCTCCTCAAAGAGCAGAATGCAAGTGCTCTGGCCCTCGCCACGGCCCACGCGGCCCCGCAACTGGTGCAGCTGTGCCAGGCCAAATCGCTCCGCATGATCAATCACCATCAGGCGGGCCTGTGGCACATCCACACCCACCTCAATCACCGTGGTGGCCAACAAGACCGCCGCCTGCCCCGATGCAAAGCGCGCCATCTCGGCGGCCTTCTCGGCGGGCGGCAGTCGGCCATGCACCACCGCGAGTCGATCGCCCAGCAGGGGTCGCAGCCAGGCCTCTGTCTGTGTGAGGGCCACCAGGGCGCGGTCTGCATCGGCCTGCTCATCAATGATGGGGCAGACCCAGTAGGCCTGCCCCTCGGTCTCAATGAAGCTCAGCAGCCGCTCCACCAATTCCTCTCGACGAGACTGGGACAAAAGCCGAGTGCGGATCGGCTGCCGACCCGGCGGCCGGGCGTCAATCGTCGACACATCCAGATCTGCCAAAAAGGTCATGGCCAGGCTTCTGGGAATGGGCGTGGCGGTCATGCCCAGCACATGTGGGCTGCCGTCCCGCAGGGCCAGCCGTTGGGCCACACCAAACCGGTGCTGCTCATCCACAATCGAGAGCCCCAGACGATGAAAGACCACATCCTTCTGGATCAGGGCGTGGGTGCCCACCACCACCTGGGCCGCGCCCGAGGCGATGGCTGCAAGTCGTGCGCGCCGATCACCGGCCGGCAGCCCACCCTTGAGAAAGACCACCTGCACACTCAGGGGCTCAAACCATTCATGCATTTTTGAGAACAACTGCGCAGCCAGAATTTCAGTGGGCGCCATGACGGCCACCTGATGGTCTGCCCCCACCGCCTGAGCTGCTGCCAAGGCAGCCACCACGGTCTTGCCGCTGCCCACATCACCCTGAATGAGGCGATGGGCTGGCCTTGACTGGACAAGATCAGCCCGAACACCCTTCCATGCCGAGACCTGGGCCGCTGTCAGCTCAAAGGGCAGTCTGGCGATGAGTCGATCCACCAGGCCCGCGCGATCCAGCAGGCAAGGGGCCTGCTTCGTGGCACGACGACTGCGAGCATGCTGGAGCGCCACCTGCTGGGCCAAGAGTTCATCGAGCCTCAGTCGATCCCACTCACCGCCTTCGGCCCTCAGGATGGCCTCGCGGGTACTTCTGTGCGCCTCGCCCGCAGGAAGTCGGTGCAGCCGGTCGATGGCCTGGGGCAACGGCGTGAGCCCCAGTTCCCGCAGCGTCTGCGGCGAGAGCCATTCCTCGGGCAAGTCGGTCTGCAGTGCACGGGCCACATGGCGACGGATCACCGCCTGGGCGAGCCCTTGGGTGGTCGGATAGACCGGCAACAGGGGCTGCGACTCGAGAGCCTCCGCCGAGAGCCAGCCCGACCGAACCTTGGGGTGAATGAACTCCAGCCCTGCCAACGATCGGCGGGCCTCCCCCAGCACACGAATCTCGCGGCCTGCCGTGAAGGACTGCACCATGCTTTGGTTGAAGTAAATAAAACGCAGACTGGCCTCGCCCGTATCGTCTTCAACACTGACCATCAGCGTTCTGCGCGGCTTGAAGACCACCTTGGCGAGCACCACTCGCACCTGCACCTGCACCGACTGTCCCGCGGCCACCTGGGCCAGCGGCCACACCTGAGACTCGTCCTCGTAACGAAGCGGCAGGTGGAGCAGCAGGTCGATGGGGCGCACAAGCCCCAGCTTGCGCAGGCCTTCCGGCCAAGGGGCTCGGCTCGTGGCCATGGGCTGATTAGTCTGGCAGGACCAGCACCGCCTCGGCCTCGAAGGCAGCACCCCGGGGCAGACTTGCCACCCCGACCGCCGCACGTGCGGGATACGGCGGCGTGAAATAAGTGGCCATGATCTCGTTGACCTTGGCAAAGTGCGACAAGTCGGTGAGGTAGAGATTCACCTTGACGGCATGCTGAAGGGAGCCACCCGCCGCCTCGGCCACTGC
>JBEARM010000069.1:0-7511 GCA_041163175.1 Pseudomonadota bacterium
GGCCAGGCGAGCAAGGTCAGGGCCAGCAGGGTCGCGACGGCCAGGGGGGCCGCTGGGGGTAAAGTCATCACGGTGCCGCCCGATTCCATTGCCATGCGTCTCATGTCCATCGCCCTCTTTCTATCCCACCCCCCGGTCTGTGCGGCTGCCGAGCGTATTCGGTGTCGATCGTCTGCCTTCTTGGCATCATCATTCGCTTTTGTCTGTCTTCTACTGGCTTCGTCTTTTGTCGCCGCGCCCGTTGCACAGGCCAACTATTTGGTGGTGGCCTCTGGGTTTAATCGGGTGGAGTACGTGGAACTTGATACGGCCCGCCGCACCCAGGTGGGCTACCTGATTGTGGTGTGTGGTGGTCGAAGATTACTTCCACCCAGACCTCTTTGGGCATCTCTCGCGCCTGCGACTGCAGGAAATCGACTGCCAGAAGGCCCGGATGCGGGTGCGCCTGGAACGACGCTACAGCGGGAAGCGGGGAACGGGCCGGCCCACGGCGGTGATTCGGCAGCCAGAGGCGGGCTGGACGCCCTTGGCCAGCAAGGGAGAGCTTGGAAAGTTGTTGCGCGGGCAGTTCTGCACCGGCTAGTGCGGGGGCGGGAACACCGCCTGGCTGAGGCCGGCTCTAGCGCTTGCGGCCCTCGGCCTTGCAGGTGAGGGCGCCCAAAATGGATGCGCCCTGATGCAGCTCAATGGCGTCGTATTCCACGTCGCCCTCGATCACGCCGCCTGTGCGCAGCTCCACCAGCTTGGCCCGCACATTGCCGTGCACCGTGCCGGAAATTTGAATGCTGTGGCATCGGATATCGCCCTGAATGTCGCCGTCTCGGCCAATCACCAGGGTGACCTCGTTCTTCTCGCCCGGGGCCAGGAGGTTTCCGAAGAATTTGCCGTCGATTCGGGCATTGGCGCCAAGCTCGAGGTCGCCCTTGAAGCGGGTGGTGCCGTCGATGATGGTGGGATAAGACTTGTTTGAGAAGTTGTCTTTTTGAGATGACATGACGGGCACGCTAAAAAATAAATGGGTTGGTGGGCGCAGTATTCCCCGAGTTTAGATTCGGAGCAAGCACTCTCGTCTTGAGGCCTGTAAAACCGGGTTTCAGCGCACCGGCGAGCGCCAGCGCATCACGATGCCCACCACCCCGAGGCTGCCCGGTAGTAGGGTGAGGCCGGCCCACAGGGGGCCGACCTGCGGCCAGAGGTCTCGGGCGAGCATGAACTGAAGGGCTGCGAGCACCAGCATGCAGACGCGCTGGAGGTTGAGCCCGCCCGCCTGGGCCAGGCTGGCCAGCAGCAGCATGAGCACCGGAATGGTGGCCAGGGCACTGTAGAAGGCCATGTCCCCGAGTCTGGCCGCTTGGCTGGTGTAGACCTGGTCGGTGATGATGAAACCAGCCACGGGAAGGGCGGCGAGCAGGGCACGGGCCTGCCACGAGAAGCCATCGGGCTCCGCGGAAGGGGGCCATGCCCCGGCCGTCGGCTCCACCCCGGGGGCCGCTGCTGGTCGATCCGCATCGCCCATTTGGGCCGAGGTGGATCCTCGGGATGCAGGGGAGGCACCGGCTGAGCCACGATCCATCGGGCCCTTGCCGCTCGTGTTGACGGCCGTCGGCATGGGGGTGGCATCTGGGGTGCCGAGTGCTCGGATGGCGGCGGCAATCTGTTTTTGTGCCTCAGCCTGGGTCTGGCAGGCCCGCAGCGCCTGAGCCCATGGGGCCAGGCGGCTTCGGTGGGCCGAGGTGAGGGTGGCCCCCACCTCATCGAGTAGCCCAGCAAGCCCATAGGCGAGCAGTGCATGCTGGTGGTTCAGGCTGTTGGCCGCAATGCTGCTGGGCCAGTGGCCCGCGTACCGATCCCATGGAATGTCGAAGTGATCCACGAAGTTCTCCGGCACCGGCAGGCCCATGGCCTCAAAGAAGGCCCGCCAGTCGGCCTCGATGGCCCGTGCGAGCTCGGGGTGGTGAATGCTGGGGTTCACGCGAAGCCATAGGGGCTTCTGCAAGGGGAAGCGCGCGCACAGGGCGGCCGAGAAATCAATCACCTGGGCCTGGCCACTCGTGGGCGACTCAAAGAGCACATTGCGGGCCGCCACATCCAGGTGAAAGACACCCAGTCGGGCCACGCGGTCAAAGGCGGCCAGGGCCGGCGACAGCATCTGCACCACCTCGTTGTCCGGCCGTTCATGCATCCATTCGGCCAGGCTCTGGCCGCGGTGCTCCATCTCAATGGTCAGGGCCCGGTGGTCTGTGGCGAGCACCTTCGGCACGGGCGCGCCACGCTGGGCCAGGTCGTTGAGCAGCGAGAGTTCGCGCGAGAGGTTGTGGTCGTCCTCAAACTGCTTCGTAAAGGCATCGAGCTTCATGGCTGCTGCACCCAGGCCATGAGCACCGAGACATCGTCGTGGCTGCCTCGAGAGACGGCCAGCGCGGCCAAGGTCTCCGCGCAGAATTGCAGGTCATGGTCGCTCGGCGTCTGCGAGCCGATCGGCAGCAAGACATCGCGAAGGTCGGCCGTGGACAAATACGCTCCAGCCCCATCGCTCATGAGAAAGGCAGCCCAGCAGGTCACCTCGGTGCTGGCCCGTCGCTCGCAGCGATGGGGACTGATGGGCACATTGGCCCCAATGAGCTGGGTCGGGTGGCCCTCGTCATCCACATGCCGATCCAATTGATGCTCGGAGTCCCACTGGCCTCTCCGGTGGGCAAAAAGCTCGGCAAAGCTGTCACCCACACCCGTGATGTGAACGCCATGGTCATTGGCCTCAAAGGCGAGCAGGGTGCAGCCTGATTCTGGCCACTGGGCATCGAACTCCTGGCTCATGGCATCGAGCAGCTGGCCCGAGAGGGTGTTGCCCGCCTCGAGTGCCTGCAGCACCCGATGGCTCGCCGCCTGGGCCACAGCGCCGCCGTGCGGGGTGCCGTTGGCGCCATCGCAGAGCACGGCCAGCGGCAGGTTTGGGTGACGGCTGGCCGCATCGAAGGCGAGCCGATCGGGCGCGCCCAGGTTGAGCGCCATGCCACATCGAAACATCACGGACGCCACCGGCCGTGTAGTCGGCTCAAGGCTTGATGGCACGAGGCCTTGGCGTGGCCTCGGTCACGCTCGCGCCCTGGGCCCCGCGGCGGCGCATCTCTACAATCGGAAATTGCGCAGCCTGGGCCTTGTCGAAGGTCTGGGCACGGTTCTCACTGGTGGCGCCAAAGAGCAGTCGCGTCTCGGCATGCTTGGGCATGCTGTAGACCGTGGATGGCCTCAGCAGCTGCCCGCCCGCCGACAGGCAAGACAAGCTCGCCGCATCATGGATGAAGAAGTAGGTCTCATCGAGCACATTGAGCACCACCAAGTGCCGCCGCGAGACATACTGTCCATGCAGGGTCACAAACGAGAGCCCCCCGAGCTCCGCCTGAGAAGGGCTCTCGCGGCCGATCAAAAATGGGGTGGTCACTTCAAGCATGCGCTCGCCCTGGGCATCCCAAATGCGCAGCAAGAGGCTGTTGTCGGCATCGGCCGCTGCTCCAGTGGAGCCCTCTCCTGGGCGGCCAAACACGCTGGCCACTGCAGCTGCCGCAGCGGCGGTCGACGCACCCGAGGGAGCACTCTGGGCCACCGGCCCGCGCAGGCTCACCTGCACCTGAAAGTTCAGCCGTCGGCCTCGCAGGGAGACCTGATAGCGCTCATCCTGGCTGGGCTGCTCCAGGCTCTGGCTCAGGAACTGAACAGTGGGCTGGAAGTCTGGGGAGACCACGACCAGCGAGCCGCGCGCAGACCGATACTGGCTCTCCATCAGCGAGCGAAAGAAGCGCAGCTTGAAGCCGGGATCAATCTCTTCATGCACCTGAAGAAAGCTCTCGAAGTTTTCCGAGGCATCTTTGTCCAGAGGAATGACCACGAGAGAGTCGATCACGAACTGACTCTTGGCCAGAATGCTCTGAAGGTATTTCTTCTCTCGCTGCTCGAGTTCGGCCAGCACGGTTTGAGAGATGAGTCCCTTGAGTTCCAGGCCAATGGCCTCGGCCCAGTGGGTGGCCTGTTCCATGTCTTTGGGCGGCCCGCCCTCGGACGAGCGGGTGCTGCTGCGAAAGTGCGCAAGAAGGTCAGAGAGCATTCTGGCAATCTATACGAATGTCTGACTTAAGGAAACCAAGCCGCGGGCTGGCGGGCCTTCTTGCTGCCGCGCTGCTCGGGGGGTTCCTGTGGTCGATGCTCACGCTGGGCCTGCCAACCGATCGTGTGCCGCGAGAGGCCCTCTGGCTCGCCTCCCGGGCCGCCGCTGTGAACCTCGATGTGCGTGTCCCGGCGGCAAGCAATGGCGAGGTTGTCTCATCCGCAGCAGTGTTGTGTGAGGCCTACCTGGGCGTGTCCATTGGCCAGGCCGACTGCGGCATGGGCAGGCTGCTGGAGACCGGTGCCAGCCCAGAGGCCAACCCCGAGGCCTTGCGGGCGGGGCTGCAGCGGGCCCAGCGTGGGCTTGCGCGCTACGAGGCCCTGCGCTCGGCCGTCCTGGACGTGTCGTCGGGTCATCTCTTATCCCACTGGATGGTGGGCCTCGTTGATCAGCGCATCGAGCGCATTCGGGTCCGAACCCAGGATGCAAGCCCTGGCTATGTCGACCTCTTTCATGCCCTGCTGCTGGCCGAGGGGGTTCGTTACAACAGCCTTTCGGGTGAGTTTTCGTCGGTGCGGTGGGATCTGGCCCGCGTGATCGATGAGCCGGATCGGCTCGCGGCGCAGGCCAGTCGGCTCACGATGGCCATCAGCCTTATGCCCAGTGCGCTGGCGCTCCTGGGAGGCCTCGTGGGCTGGCTTGTCTGGCGACGCCTGGGCTGGCCCGCATTTGCGGCGGCCGCGGGCCTGCTCTCGGTGGTGGCCTTGGGCCTGCTGGTCATGGCCGATGCAGGCCTTCGCTTTGGCGAAGGGGCGCTGGGCTTTGCACTGAATCCGTTCACCTATGCATTGCCACGCCAACTGATCGTGGTGGTGGGCGCCCTGGCCTGTTTCATGGGCTGCCTTCTTGCAGCCCGGCCCATCTCGCAGGCCCTGGAGTGGCTCTCGAATCGACTGGGCCTGGCCGCGCTCTTGGGTGCGGCCATCGTCCCACTCTTTTATGCGGCCATCAGCCCGGCGGCTGGCTCTGAATCTCTGAAGATCTGGGTCTGCGGATTGGCGGGTCTGGTGGTGGTTCGTTATGCGCGCCAGGCCTATCTTGCACGCGAGGTGCTCGAGGGCTTCATGAGCGTGGGCGGGCTGGTGCGTGCCCTGTTCGGGACTGCCGCATCGCCCTCCGCGGCCCGTGACATTCATCGCCACTTCCTTCGCGCCTTTGGCGGGGTGTTTCTCTTGGCCCTCGTGGTGGTGGGTGCGGCGGCGGTGGCCTTCAAGGATTTTGGCGGCGCATTGATCAGTGCAGCGGTCTTTCTCGCACTCATATTCATCATCTTTGGCTGGCGCTTCCTGGCGCTGGCCATGGGCCTTGGGGTGGTCCTGTCGGCCGCCGCCATGCTCACTGAACGCGTCATGGGCCGACTGCTGCTCATGCTTGAGCCCATGCAGGCCGCAGTGAGTGATTTTGCGCGGCTCATCAAATTCGCTGAGGGTGGCCAGCCGGGTGGATATGGCCTGGGCCAGATCCAGTGGTGCAGCCATGAGGGGGCCTGCCTGCCGCTGCAGTCGCTCAGCGACTACCTGCCCACCATTCTGTTGGGGCTCTTCGGAGATCGGACTGCTTTGCTCTTGCTGGCCCTGGTGCTCATGGTCTATGGCCTGCTGCTGATCGTGGCCGTGCGCGGGCTGGCCATGGGCCTGCGCCAGAGCCGAGCCCTTTACGCGATTGGATTTTTCTTGCTCATGGCCAGCGCCATTCAGACAGTGGTCACGGGCCTGGGCAACCTTCGCCTCATTCCGCTCACAGGCCTTGGGCTGCCCCTCATGAGCCTTGGTCTCTCATCGTTCCTGTCGGTGGCCGTTGGATTTGGCCTGCTGGCGGGGGCGAGCGCACAGTCCTCTCAGGCGCGCAGGCCATGAGTTTTTCCCGGCAGCTGCTGCGCGGTCTGGTGGGCCTCATTGCCTTTTTCTCACTGCTGCTGCTCATGGCCGTGGGCCTTCAGCAGGAACGTCTGGAGAGCCGGGCCTATGCGGGTGACAACCGCTTCGTGCCCGCTGCGCAGGTGAGCCGACTCGTGGCCTTGAGCCAACAGCTCGCGGCGCAAGCCTCTGCCGATGCTGCGACGCTGGCGGCAGCCCAGGCGGCACTCGTAGGTGCCTGTGAGGCCAGGCCCCTGGCCGTGGTGCTCGGCCGGCTTCAGAGCGCGGCAGGTGATTCGGCGAGCGGGGCTGCAGGCGACAAGGCCAGTCCGGTGGACTGGTCCACACGCGTGGCCCTGGCCTGGCAGGCCCATGCGCAGTCGCACGCGCAGGCCTTGTCCTCGCACTGGCGAACAGTCTCGTGTGGCCCGTTCCTGCGAGACCTGGCCCTCGTGGCACAGAACCCGGCATGGCTCACGCCCCGGGCCGACGAACCCCAGCGCGCACTTGTGGCCCAGTCGCTGGCCGAGCGGGTGTCATGGACCTCGTTGCCGCCCTGTCTCTTTGGACAAGACAGCAATGGCCAGAATGTCCTGCTCTCCGGGCCGCGAGCCCGGTGTGGCCTTGCGGCCCCGGCCGCCTCGCCTCCGCGCCTGAGCCGAGATTTGGCCAACTGGATGGCGCCGCGTGCGATGGTGACCGACGCCGTCGACGGTCAGTCCGCCTCGCCGCGCCAACTTCGCCTCAGCCTCTCGGGGCCGTTGCAGCAGCAGCTCGAGGCCTTCATGCCGCAGGCGGCCAGGAGCATGAGGGGCCTCTCGATGGTGGTCATCGACCCCGCGACCATGGGCATTCTGGCCATGGGCTGTGAGGGGGCTGCCTGTGACCAGCGCGGCATTGAGGGCTCCAAGCCCTTGGCCGCAGCCCTGGTGGAGGCGCCACCGGCATCAGTGGCCAAACTCTTCTTTAGCCTTGCGTTTGCCGAGTCGGTCTCCTCGCGTGACCTGCAGTTGCAGATCAAGACCTCGGGTCAGCTCGACGATGAGGTCGAGAAGCGAAACGAGTGGTGGGAGCGCGCAGCCATCTGCAACCTGGGCGCGACTCCGCGTGTGCCCGTGCCCTGTGCCATGCCCATGCGGGTGTCGGCGCTGGTCGCCCAGGCGGGCTGGTCCGGAGAGCGGGCCAACCTGAGTGGGGCTCGCCTTCCGGTGCCAGGCCAGTTCGGGCGCATCCCTCTCGGGGCCGGTGAGGCCGCGGACATGCGCGAGCCCGTGCTGCTCTTCGATTGGCGCAGCTACGAGGACGTGCGGGCAGGGCGGGCCCGCGCGCCGCGCGATCCAGCCGCGGAGCAGGCCTACCTGCGCACCTCCAGCCTGGTGCAGTCGGTGCTTGGTGCAGGCGATGCCCGGGCCACGGCCGTGGGGGTGGCCAGCCTCGCAGCACAGATTTCGAATGCCGCTCGGGGGCGCGCCTCTGCGCCGGTCTGGCTCCTGCGA